>JALOKP010000009.1 GCA_025456425.1 Acidobacteriota bacterium
TCGGATGTTCACCGGTCTCGGAGAAGAGGGCGGGGAGCCGCTCTACCTTCAGGCTCAAGGCCTCGGGGCCGGCACGGCTTCCCCGCCGGGAACAGCCACCTTTTCAGGGGAGGTCAAGATACAAGGGGCCGGCCTCCGTGCCGGCCCGCCGGCCTCTGTGCCGGCCCGCCGGCCTCCGTGCCGGCCCGCCGGCCACGGAATCACCGTGAGCGCGGCGAACGCAGGCGTGCCAGGGCGCGGGAGAGCAGTTCGCGGTCCTCGAGTTCCAGCCCGAGGAGCCACCAGGCCCCGGCGAAGACGGCCAGGGCCAGCATCGCCGCCGGCACGCCGCCGAGCGTGAAGAAGACGGCGGCGCCGAGGCCCGCGGCCAGCAGGAACGCGGCCAGCGGCTTGAGGATCGTCCGGTCCCACGGGACGATCCGGAACATCACCCAGATCTCCGCGCACCGCACCGCGTTGATCAGCGCCAGCGACGCGGCCGCGGCCGCGGCGGCGCCGGTCGCGCCGTAGGCCGGGACCAGCAGCGCGTTGAGCCCCAGGCTGATCGCCGCCACGATCGCGGCGTTGGCCAGGTTGATGTGCGGGTAGCCGGTCATCGTGAGCAGCATCCCGTTGGTTCCCATCGAGCCCGACGCGAGCTGCCCCAGCGCGATCAGCGCCAGCGGCAGGTGACCGGCCTCGAACTCGGCGCCGAACAGGCGCAGCAGCGGCCGGCCGGCGAGCACGACGACCAGCGCGATCAGCGCGCTGAGCGAGAAGATCCAGCGGGTCGAGGTGTGGAAGGCGCGCTCCAGTCCGGAGCGGTCGCCCCGCCCGTGCATCCCGGCGTAGCTTGGCGCCAGCGAGGTATTGAGTGCCTCGGTCGGCATGTTGACGGCCGTCCCCAGGCGGGTCGCGACGTGATAGACGCCGATCTCGGCCGCGCTGCGATAGACCCCCATCACCAGCACGTCGGACCAGAGGACGAACTGGTTGAGCAGGTTCAGCAGCATGACCGGCGTGGCGAAGGCGAACAGCTCGCGCCCGCGGTGCGGTTCCGGACCCTCCGCCGGTGGCACCGCCGCCATCCGCCGCGACAGCCAGCGGCCGCTCAAAGCCGCGACCGCGGCGGCGGCGACGAAGAAGGCCGCCAGCACCCAGGGGAGGGTCCGGCCGGCCCCGCGCGGCACGGCAAACAGCGCGAGCAGCAGCGCCGAGAAGATCGCCGGGTGGGCGATCTTCTCGACGATCACCTTGGCCCGGATCTCCTTCAGCCCCTGCAGGCAGCCGCCGGCGACCGCGTTGAGCCCCAGCAGCGGGAGCGACAGCGCCAGCCCGATCAACGGCAGCGCCAGCCCCTCCTTGTCGAAGATCGCACGCGAGCCCCATGGCGCGGCCGCCACCACCACCGCCGCCCAGGCCACGCTCGAGACCGCGACGATCCGCAGACTCGTGGCGACGATCCAGCGCAGGCCGGCCCAGTCGCGCCGCGCGGCGCTGGCGGCGACGAAGTGGACGCTCGAGACCGGCAGGCCCATGTTGGCGGGCATCGCGAGGATGTTGACGACGGTGCTGGCCAGCGCGAACAGCCCGTAGCCGGCGCTCCCCAGCACGCGGGCCAGCAGGATCGAGTTGAGGTAGCGCGCCGCGGCGCCGGCCGCACCGAGCAGCCCGGCCCAGCCCCCTTCCCTGGCCACGAACCGGACGTCGTCGTGGACGGGCTCCGCGGGCCCGCTCATGGAGCGTAGCCGAGCGGGGCGAGCAGATCTCCGGCGACCTCGCGGAATGCCGCCTCGTGCTCCGGTGCGAAGTGGTTGCGCCAGTCGCCGATCTCCCCCTTGCGGAAGGTCAGGCTGTCCTTCGAGAAGGTGGCGCGGGCGATCTGGGAGACCTGGGCTTCGTCCAGCCCGTAGCCGGCGAAGGCGGCCAGCGCGCGCAGCGCGTCGAGCTGGGCGCGCTCCGAGCCGCCCCCGTGCGGGCCGACCAGGTCCTCGAAGCGGCAGACGTGCGCGGCGTGCCGCTCGGGCCACGCCAGGTAGGCGCGGTAGAGCGTTCCGATGTCGGGCTGGGGCCGTCCGTCCGCGGCGTGCTCGCCGCCGACGCCGCGGATGCAGGCCATGATCCGCTCGCGGTCGGTGGTCAGCACGCGCGTGAAGTAGTCGCGGTAGCGGTGCCCGACGTGCTCGCGCGGGATGTACTTCGCGAGCGAGACGACGACGTCGCGCGGGTCGCGGATCATCAGCACCAGCTTCACGCCGCGGGCGTCGAGCGCGGCGGCGACGCGCGGGTCGTAGACGATGTGCCCGACCAGCACCTGGTTCGGAGCGACCCGCCCGAGCCGGCGGATCGCGCCGTCGGCCCCGGCCTTGCCCAGCACCAGCTCCGGGATGACCCGCACGCCGGGAACGCGCCGGAGGGCCGAGATGAGCAGGTGCGTGCCGGCCTTGGGCACGCTGCTGACCGCGAGGCGCGGGCCCGACGCGGGGGCGCGCAGGGCGTGCCAGGCGTCGCCGGCCCGGCCCGTCCACGTCGCCAGCGTTCCCGCCATCGCGTCCCCTCGTGTGCTGCGCCGGGCGGCACCGCGGCCGCGCGGGCGGCATTATGACAGGCGCGGAACGCCGTACAATCCGCGGATCCCCGGGCCCCGGGGCGGGACCTCGCGATGCCGACCGACGCGCCCAGATCGACCGTGCTCCGGCTGCGCCGCCCGGTGGGGCGGACCCTCGCGCTGGCGCTGCTCTTCGCCGTGGTCGCGGCGGCGGCCCTCGAGGCGGTCGCCCGGATCGACGGGGTGCGCGAGCGGCTCAGCCCGGAGAGCGTCGGAAGCGGGCAGCAGCAGCTGGACCGCAAGCTGGTCCTGCTGCGCGAGGCGATCGCGGACGGGGGGCCGGTCGACGCGCTCTTCCTGGGCAGCTCCCAGGTCCACCGCGCGGTCGACCCGGCGCTCGCGGCGGGGCCGCTGCGGGCCGCGTCGGGGCGAGACCTGCGGCTGTTCAACTTCGGCCTCAACGGGATCTCCGAGGTCGGCCAGGTCCCCGTCGCGAAGATCCTGACGAAGAAGTTCGGGCCGCGGCTGCTGGTGGTCGGGGTCTCGTCCTACGGGATGGACGACCGGCGCGACATCAAGTTCGGCGAGGCGCTCGAAGCCAGCCCGTGGTTCCGCTACCACGCGGGGCGCCCCGACCTCGACGGCTTCCTGCTCGAGCACTCCTGCGCGATGCGCCAGTACCAGGGCTACCTCTTCTGGGCGAGCCCCGACGCGGAGCAACTGGAGATCCAGGAGCGCGCGGTGAGCGGGATGGGGGCCGACGGCCACGGCGCGTTCGAGCCCGGGCGGTTCCGCGACGTCGACGACGAGGCCGCCGCGGCGCTGGCCGACTTTCGCGTCTCGCCCTCCCACGTCGAGGCGCTCGACCGGCTGTTCGCGCTGCGCTCGCCGGAGCTGGCGATCGTCGCGGTCGAGATGCCGGTCCACCCGCACGTGATCGAGCGCTACGGACGCGGCGCCGCCGACCACGCGGCGGCGCTGGCGGCGATCGGCGCGGTCGCGGCGCGGCACGGCATCCCGTTCTGGCGCTTCCCGGGCGAGCCGCCGGTCCCGGCCGACGCCTGGCACGACTTCGTGCACCTCAACCGGCGCGGCACCGCGCTCTACAGCGCCTGGCTGGGCGACCGGCTGGGCGAGGCGCTGAAGAGCGGCGAGGTGGAACTGCCCGGGGGGCGCTGATCCGCGCGGGCCGCGCCGCGCAGCAGGGCTGCGGAGCGTGGGCGGGCGGATCAGAACTCCGCGTCCGACTCGTCGGCGTCCTTGGCCGCCTTGCGCGAGGCCAGGATCTTGCCCTGGGAGTCGACGCCGAGCACCCGCACCAGTGTCGTGTCGCCCGGCTTGAGCACGTCCTGCACCTTGCCGATCCGGTGCGTCTCGACCTCGGCGATCGGCAGGCGGGCCTCGACGTTGGCGGCCAGCTTGACGATCGCGAAGAAGTCGCGCACCAGGATCACCTCGGCCCGGAAGACCTGGCCGACCTCCGGCTCGAACGTCACCAGGCGCACCCGGCGCAGCGCCTCCGCCGTGGCCGCCGCGGTCGGCGCGTAGATCCGGACCATCCCGCTGTCGTCGACGTCGATCTTCACGCCCGCGGACTGCTGGATCTCCTGGATCGTCTTGCCGCCCGAGCCGATCAGGTCGCGGATCCGTTCGCGGCGGATGCGCAGCGAGCTGACCCGCGGCGCGCCCGGCTTCAACTCCGGCCGCGGCACGTCCAGCGCCTTGTCCATCTCGCCCAGGATGTGCAGCCGCCCGGCCCGCGCCTGTTCGAGCGCCGCGGCCAGCGTCTCGGCCGGGACCGCGCCCAGCTTGTTGTCGAGCTGGATCGCGGTGATCCCCTCGGTCGTCCCGGCCACCTTGAAGTCCATGTCGCCCAGGTGGTCCTCGTCGCCGAGGATGTCCGAGAGCACGACCACCTTCCCGTTCTCGCCGATCATCCCCATCGCGATCCCGGCGACCGCGCGGCGCAGCGGGACGCCCGCGTCCATCAGCGCCAGGCTGCCGCCGCAGACCGTGGCCATCGACGACGAACCGTTCGACTCGCTGATGTCGGAGACGATCCGCACCGTGTAGGGGAAGGCCTCGGGCGGGGGGAGGACGGCCGCCAGCGCGCGGTGCGCCAGGTTGCCGTGGCCGATCTCGCGCCGGCCCGGGCCGCGCAGCGCGCGGGTCTCGCCGACCGAGTAGGGCGGGAAGTTGTAGTGCAGCAGGAAGCGCTCGTAGGCGACCCCGGCCAGCGATTCGACCAGTTGCTCGTCGGACGAGGTGCCGAGCGTGCAGGTGACCAGCGCCTGGGTCTCGCCGCGGGTGAAGACCGCCGAGCCGTGCGGCCGCGGCAGCCAGCCGGCCTCGGCCGAGATCGGGCGGATCGCGGCCGGGCCGCGGCCGTCGAGCCGCACCCCGTCGTCGACGATCCGCGCGCGCATGGTGCGGCGGACCAGCTCGTCCCAGGCCTCGCCCAGCTCGTCCTCGCGCCCTTCGAACTCGCCCGCCAGCGCCGCGAGGACCTCGGCCCCGAGCGCCGCCACCGCGGCGCGCCGCTCCGCCTTGCCGGCCAGCGCCAGGGCCACGGCGAGGCGGCCGGCGGCGGTCTCGGCGACGCGGCGCGCGAGCGCCTGGTCCGGGACCGGCGGGGCGAACGGGCGCCGTTCCTTCCCGGCGGCGGCCCGCATCCGGTCGAGCGCGGCGGCGGCCTCGCGGCACCAGGCGTCGGCGCGGGCAAGCGCTTCGAGCACCAGCTTCTCGGGCGCCTCGTCGGCCTCGCCCTCGACCATCACCAGGCCGTGCGGCCCCGAGGCGACGGCCAGGTCGAGGTCGGCGACCGCGCGCACGGCCCGCGACGGGAAGAGGTGCCACGCGCCGTGGGCGTGCGCGATCCGCACGCCGGCCAGGGGGCCGTCCCACGGGATGTCCGACAGGTGCAGGGCGGCCGCGGCGCCGAGGATGGCGAAGGCCTCCGGGTCGACCTCCGCGTCCGCCGAGAGCACGGTCAGCAGCACCTGGACCTCGTTGAGGAAGCCGTCCGGGAACTGCGGCCGGATGCTGCGGTCGGCCAGCCGCGAGGTCAGGACCTCGGCGTCGGTGATCCGCCCCTCCCGGCGCTGGAACGAGCCGGGGATCCGCCCCGCCGCGGCGAGCCGTTCGCGGTACTCGACGGTCAGCGGGAAGAACCCCTGCCCCGGCTTCGGCTGCTCGGCCGCGACGGCGGTCGCCAGCAGCACCGTGTCGCGGTGGCGCAGCACGACCGAGCCGTGGGCCTGGCGGGCGATCCGCCCGGTCTCCAGCACGATCGGTCCGGCCGGGGTGTCGATCGTCTCGCGATGCATGGCGTGTCTCGCTCCGGGCGAAGCGGCTACAATACCGGTCCCCCGCCTCGCCGGAAACCGTTCCGGAGCCCGCCCGTCCCGGAGTCCCCATGCCCGCGTCTCTCGAGGCCTTCCTGCGCCCGCGCTCGATCGCGCTGATCGGCGCGTCCCACCGCCCGAACTCGCTCGGCGGCCGCGTCACCGCGCGGCTGTTCGGCTCGGGCTACCGCGGCCGCCTGATCCCGGTGAACCCGCGGCCCGATCCGATCCACGGGATCGCCCCCGTCGCCTCGGTGACCCAGGCCGCGGGGCCGATCGACCTCGCACTGATCGCGATTCCGCGCGACGCCGTCCGGGGCGCGGTGCTGGAGTGCCTCGACAAGAGGATCCCGGCGATCTGCGTCGTCACCGCCGGCTTCAAGGAGGTCGATGCCGAGGGGGCGGCGCTGGAGCGCGAGCTGGTCGCGCTGGTGCGCGCGGGGGGGGCGCGGATGATCGGCCCCAACTGCATGGGGATCACGAACACCAGCCCGCAGTGCAGCTTCGACGCGACCTTCTCGCCGGTCCCGCCGCTGGCCGGCCCGATCGGCTTCGCCTCGCAGTCGGGTGCGCTCGGCGTCGCGGTGCTCAACATCTGCCACCAGCGGCAGATCGGTTTCTCGCAGTTCGTGTCGATGGGGAACAAGGCCGACGTCGCCGAGGACGACCTGCTCGAGGCCTGGGAGGACGATCCCGAGGTGCTGGTGATCGCGATGTACCTCGAGTCGGTGCGCGATCCGCAGCGCTTCCTCGCGGCGGCCCGGCGGGTGACGAAGAAGAAGCCGGTCGTGGTGGTCAAGGCCGGGCGGACCGCGGCCGGCGCGCGCGCGGCCTCCTCCCACACCGGCGCTCTGGCCGGGGCCGACCAGGGGGCGGAGGCGCTGTTCCGGCAGGCCGGCGTGCTGCGGGTCGACACCGTGGAGGAGATGCTGGAGACCGCGCTGGCCCTGTCGCGCTGCGCGCTCCCCGCAGGAAACCGGGTCGCGGTCCTCACCAACGCGGGCGGGCCGGGGATCATGGCGGCCGACGCGCTCGACCGCGCGGGGCTTCGCGTCGCCGAGCTGGAGCCGGCCACACGGGACGCCCTGCGCGCGCTCCTGCCGCGGGAGGCTGCGGTGACGAACCCGGTCGACATGATCGCCTCGGCCGGCCCCGCCGAGTACGGGGCCTGCCTCGACCTGCTGCTGCGGGACCCCGGCGTCGACGCCGCGGTCCCGGTGGTCGTCACCCCGCCGGCCCACGACGCGCTCGACGTGCTGGCCTCGCTGGACGCCTCGGCCGCGGGCTGCGCCAAACCGGTGCTGGGGGTCTTCATGGTCGGCGAGGACCTCAAGCGCCTGGCGGCGACGCCCGGCGCGATCCCGACCTTCCCGCAGCCGGAGGGGGCGGCCCGCGCGCTGGCCGACATGGTGCGCTCCGCGCGCTGGCGCGGGGCCGGCCCCGGCACGCCGTTCGAGGGCGCCGCAGACGACGCCGCGATCGCGGTCCGGCTCGCCGCGCGCGCCGCGGCCGGCGGCGGCTATCTCGACGCGGCCGCGACCTGGCAGGTGCTCGACGCCGCCGCGATCCCCGGTGCGGCCTGGCGCGCGCTGCCGGCCGGCAGCGGCATGGCCGCGCTCGCGGACGCCGCCGAGGCGGTCGGCTTCCCGGTCGTGCTCAAGGCGACGGGCGACGCGCTGGTCCATAAGTCGGACGCCGGCGGCGTGGCGCTCGACCTTCGCGACCGCACGGCGGTCGAGCGCGCGGTGGCCGCGATGTCCAGCGCGCTGGTCCGGGCCGGCCAGGTGCCGGACAGCTGGGAGTGGTTCGTGCAGGCCTTCCGGCCCGGAGGGCGCGAGGTGATCGTCGGCGCGACGCGCGACCCGCACTACGGGCCGCTCGTGATGTTCGGCCTGGGCGGTCGCTTCGTCGAGGTCTTCCACGACGTCGTCTTCGGCCTGGCCCCGCTGGCGCGCGAGGACGCGGAGCGGATGGTCCGTGGCATCCGCGGGCTCGCGCTGCTGACCGGGACGCGGGGCGAGGCGGGGGTCGACCTGGCCCCCGCGGTCGAGACGCTGGGCCGGGTGGCCCGGCTGATGGAGCGCCACCCGTCGATCGCGGAACTCGACCTCAACCCCCTGCTGCTCTACCCGGAGGCCGGGCGGGCGGCCGCGGTCGATGCGCGGATCCGGGTCGCGGCGGCGCCGGCCCCGGAGCCGGGAGGCGCGCGGTGACATGGCCCGCCCCTTTGTGGATAATGCGCCGGTTCCGACCCTCCCCCCGGGGATGGTGGCTTTGGGCCACCCCCCGGGTCCTGCTGCCGAAGGAGACCGTGATGTCCCGTAAGCTGCTCGTGGTCCTTGCGCTCCCGCTGCTCCTGGCTTCCTCCCTCGCCTGGGCGCAGGACGCGGCGGCCCCCGACGAGGAGGCGGCCGAGCCGCGCCAGCCGATGCAGTGGGGTCTCTACCTCGGATGGGTGTCGGGCGGAGACGTCTCGGGCGCGGACTACTATTCCCAGCCGCCCAACGGGCAGCCGGCCAAGGCCAATCTCACCCCCGCGATCGAGGACATCACCGAGATCGGGGGAATCTGGGCGATCGCGCTCTCCAAGCGGACCTGGTTCCAGGTGCGCGCGGCGCTCGGCGAGTCGACCTACTACGACACGCCGAACGGCCGGATCGACACGAGGATCTACTCGATCGACGCCGGCCTGATGCCGCACTGGGAGTGGGGCTTCTACAGGCTCGGGATCCCGCTCGGCATCGGCTGGGCCCAGTCCGACGCGGACGGCCCGCTGGCCGACGGCGACATCCCGGGGGCCAATTACACGATCCCGCTCAAGTCGGGGGGGGGCGCGACCTACTTCCTGGGGGTCTACAACGGCTTCAAGCTCGGCGATAAGTGGGAGCTCTTCCTCGACGTGCGGATGAAGAACTACTCCATGCTCGTGACGGTGACCGAGGAGTCGCTCCTGACGACGGAAGTGACCGCGGGGTTCGTGCAGACCTTCTGACGCGCCCTGCTACCCGCCGGCGCGGCGGATGAACCGCCGCTCGTGCGGGTCGACCTCGATCCGCTCGCCGGACTCCAGGTAGAGCGGCACCTGGATCTCGACGCCGCCCGCGACGATCGCGCGCTTGAGCACCTTGCCGGAGGCGGTGTTGCCCCGCACCGCCGGCTCCGTCTCCAGGACGTCGACTTCCAGCACCTTGGGCAGCTCGATCGCCGAGACCTGGCCCTGGAACGAGATCGCCCGCACGACCAGCCCCTCGGACAGCCAGGGCGCGGCGTCCTCGTTGCGGTCGCGCGGCAGCGCGAACTGCTCGAACGACTCCTCATCCATGAAGTGCAGGTCCGAGCCGTCGTCGTAGAGGAACTGCGCCTGCCGGTAGAACAGGTCGGGCTCGTCGAACCCCTCGCCCGATTTGAAGGTCCGGTCGAGCAGGGTGCCGTCGAGCAGGTTCTTGAAGCGGGCCTTGACCAGCGTGGCCGAGCCGCGGGCGGAAGGGCTCTGGACGGTGAAGTCGACGACGGCGTACGGCGCCCCGTCGAGCAGGACGCGGGCCCCCTTCTTGAAATCGGCGGTGGTGATCACGGGAACCTCCGGGGAAGCCGGGGGATTCTACGGCCTCCCCCGCCGGCGGGACAGGGCAGCCGCGGCCAGGAACGCGCCCGCGGCCAGCAGGTAGCCGACCGCGACCGGCCAGGCCTGCCCGGGGACGATCTCCTCGCGGACCGCGACGGGGGTCAGCGTGTAGGCGTGCATCAGCCCGCACAGCGCGGCGAGCGCCGCGGCCAGCGCCCAGAGCGCGGCGCGCGGAAAGCGCCGTTCGGCGACCTCGACCGCGATCGCGGAGAGCAGAGTGGCCGAGAACAGGAAGCCTGCCTTCAGCGTGAGCAGGCCGCGGACGTACGGGATCGTGGTCGCGGCCAGCCCGTCGACGAACGCCGGCAGATCGGTCGCGACCGGGAGCCAGCCCTGCGCCCGCGCCGCCCCGAAGGCCATCTCGACCAGGAACCAGCCCCAGGCCGCGATCCCGGGGAGCATCCCGATCACGACCGCGGGGGCGTGCGCTTCCGGCGTCGCCCGGAAGGCCTGCGCGGTGATCACGACCGCAATCCAGACCAGGATCGCCATCGCGGCCTCGATCGGCACGATCCGCGCGAGCGGACCGATCAGCCCGGTCAGCGCGACGACCGCGAAGAAGGCGCCGTTCCAGGCCGAGTAGGCCCAGCCCGCACCCATCCGCTTCCAGCCCGGATGGCCGATGTAGATCGTGGTCGGGAAGCACGAGCCGAGCGCCGCCGCGGCCACGGTGGCGGCTCCGTTGACGAACAGCGCCGGCCCCGCCGGGTAGGCGTCGCCGTCGGCCTCGGCCGACTCGACGTTCTGCAGCGAGCCGAGCACGTTGATCAGCCCCATCGGCACGATGATCGCGATCCGCTCCCACACGAAGGGGCTGCCGAGCGCCGACCAGAGGTCGGCCACCGCCGGCCGTGGCAGGCGCAGGCCGGCCCCCTCCCACAGCCCCGCCAGCGCGAGCGGGGGCCCGCCGGGCAGGCCGGCCAGCGCCAGCCCCCAGGCCAGCGCCGTCCCGGTCAGCACCGCGATCAGCCCGCCCGGCAGGCCGAGCGGCCAGGCGACCCGCCCGAGGTAGGTCAGCAGCACCACCGCCAGCGGCGCCAGCGCGACGAGCGGCCGCTCGTAGGTCCTGAGCACGAACTCCATCGAGATGAAGCCGAGTGCGATCCCGGCCAGCGTCGAGAGCAGCGCCGCGCGCGGCGTGACGCGTCGCACGCGCTCCGCGAACAGCGCGCCCGCGGCCTCGATCAGGCCCGACAGCAGGCAGGCCACCAGACCGACCTGCCAGGCGATCGTGGCCGCGCGCTCCGGGCCGAACCCGGGGCGCGCGGCCAGCTCCTGGTAAGTGGGCGCGATGATGAACAGCACGAAGGCGAAGAGGCTGACGGTGTTGATCCCGAACGGCAGCGCGGTGTGCGGCCGGCCGGTCTCCGCGGCGCGCGCCCGGGCGAGCCAGGCGTAATAGAGGTTGCCGGCCAGCAGCGAGAGGGCCGCCCCCGGGAAGATCCGGCCCAGGACGAATTCGGCCGGCATCCCGGCCAGCCCGGTGCAGAGCGCGAGGATCACCAGGAACTGGAGCAGGTTGTCGACCATCAGGCCGAAGAAGCCGTCGAGGTCGCCGCGGGTCACGGGGGCGGGGCCGCGCATCGCCCGATTATCGCGTTCCGCGTGGGAGAATGGAGCGCCCCGCGGGAGACCGTCCATGACGCGCGCCGAGGCCGAAGCGATCCTCTTCGAGTGGACGAAGACCGAGAGCCTGCGTCGCCACGCGCGGAGCGTCGAGCTGGTCATGCGCGAGCTGGCGCGGCGGGGGGCCGCGCCGGGAGCCGGCGCCGGCCCGGCCGACGCGGACCTCTGGGGAACCTGCGGCCTGCTGCACGACGCGGACTACGAGGCCTTCCCGGACGAGCACCCGCAGCGCACGGTCGCGCTGCTGCGCGGGCGCGGCGAGCAGGAACTGGCCCACGCGATCGCGGCCCACTACACGAAGTGGGGCGTTCCCGCCGACACGCCGATGGCCCGGGCGCTCCTGGCCTGCGACGAGCTGACCGGCTTCGTGTCCGCCTGCGCACGGGTCCACCCCGAGGGGATCGGCGGACTGACCCCGGCCTCGGTGCTGAAGAAGTTCAAGCAGAAGGCGTTCGCCGCCAAGGTCGACCGGGACGAGATGCGGGCCGGGGCGGAGGCCTGGGGCGAGCCGGTCGAGGCCCTGGCGGAGGTCGTGATCGGCGTCCTGCGCACCCACCGCGGCGAACTGGGCCTGTAGTACCGGTAATTGAGCCGTCGGCGCTATCGTAGTATCCTGTTCAGCCCCACCGGATCTGGCCGGTTAATCGTTCGCCCAATCGGCCCTCTCGGTATCGTTTCGTTCGGTTAGCCACCAAGGAGCGCTCCCATGATCTTCTGTGTTCCCAAGGAGACCCTGCGCCACGAGCATCGCGTGGGACTGACCCCCTTCGGGGTCTCGCGGCTGGTGAACTACGGCCACGAGGTCTATGTCGAGCACGACGCGGGCAAGGACAGTCACTTTGCCGATCAGGACTTCGCAACCGCCGGCGCCTCGATCGTCTACAGCCGCGAGGAGGCCTTCGGCCGCGCCGACGTGATCTGCCGCGTCGGCCAGATGACCTCCGAGGAGATCGAGCACGTCAAGCCCGGCGCGACGGTGATGGGTTTCCTGCACCTGGCCGTCACGCCGCGCGACGCGATCCAGAAGGCGTTCGACCGCGGCCTGACGATGATCGGCTACGAGGTGATCGAGGACGCCGAGGCCAACCACCCGGTGCTGCGCCCGATGTCCGAGATCGCCGGGCACATGGTCGTCCACACCGCCGCCCACCTGCTGGAGTACGAGTCGGGCGGCCGGGGCCTGATCCTCGGCAACGTCCCCGCGATCCCGCCGGCCACGGTCGTCGTGATCGGCGCCGGCACGGTCGGCTGGACCGCGGCGCGGATCGCCCTGGCCAACGGCGCGCACGTGATCGTGCTGGACCAACGGGTCCACCGGCTGCGCCGGGCCCTGACCCACGGTTGCGAGCAGGCCGTCACCGCACTCGCCACGCCGCGGAACGTCGCGCGCTTCACCGCGATCGCCGACGTCGTGATCGGCGCGGTGCTGGTGCCAGGCGGCCGAGCGCCTTACCTCGTGACCGAGGACGTCGTGAAGCGCATGAAGCCCGGCGCGGTCGTGATCGACCTGTCGATCGACCAGGGCGGGTGCGTCGAGACCAGCCGGCCGACGACCCCCGACCGCCCGACCTTCAAGCTCCACGGCGTGACGCATTTCTGCGTGCCGAACATGACGGCCAACGCACCGCGGACCGCCTCGCGCGCGATGGTGATCGCGGCCCTTCCCTACCTCGAGCTGCTGGCCTCCGAGGGGACGGAGGGGGCGCTCCGGGCCGACCCGGGGTTCGCCCGCGGGGCCTACCTGTACCAGGGAACGCTGGTTCACGAAATCGCCGGACAGGCGCTCGGCCTTCCCACCCGCAGCCTGTCCGAGCTGCTCGGCTGAGCGCCGGGCGCGCCGCAGGAGGCAAGACCATGCAGTGGCTCGATGACTACCGCCGCAAGCTCCGCACCGCGGACGAGGCGGTTCGACTGATCAAGAGCGGCGACCGCGTCTACTACGGCGGCAACGCCCACCAGGAGCTGCACGACGTCCAGTTGGTCCACGTCCTGCTGCTCGGCGACGACCCCCTGTCGCGGCCCGAGATGGAGGGGCACTTCCGCCACAACTCGCTCTTCGTGGGACCCGCCGACCGCGAAGCGGTCAACGACGGACGCGCCGACTACGTGCCGGTCTTCCTGTACCAGATCCCGCGCCTGTTCAACGAGAAGCTGATCCCGCTCGACGTGACGATGCTGATGGTCTCGCCGCCCGACGAGCACGGCTTCATGAGCTTTGGCGTCGAGACGATGAACGCCCGCGCCGCCGCCGGCTGCGCCCGGCAGGTGATCGTCCAGGTCAACGACAAGATGCCGCGGATCCTGGGCGACTCCTTCATCCACGTCAGCCGGGTCCACGCGATCGTCGAGCACCACGAGCCGCTGCCCGAGCTGAAGCCGCACGCGATCAGCGACGTCGAGCGGCGGATCGGCGAGCACATTCGCCCGCTGATCACCGACGGCGCGACGATCCAGATGGGGATCGGCGGGATTCCCGACGCGGTCTTCGCCACGATGGACGGCCTGAAGGACCTCGGGATCCACACCGAGATGATGTCGGACGGCGCGATGCGCGCGATCGAGCGCGGGATCGTGACCGGGGCCCGCAAGACGCTCCACCCGGGGAAGGCGGTGATCACCTTCGCGCTCGGCACCGCCGAGCTCTACGACTTCCTCAACAACAACCCGATGGTCGAGGCCCACCCGGTCGACCACGTCAACGACCCCTGGGTGATCTCGATGAACGACAACCTGATCGGGATCAACTCGGCAATCGAGGTCGACCTGACGGGGCAGGTCTGCTCGGATTCGATCGGCACACGGATCTACTCCGGCTTCGGCGGCCAGGTCGACTTCATCCGCGGAGCGGCCCGGTCGAAGGGGGGCAAGCCGATCATCGCGCTCCCCTCGACGACGGCGAAGAACGTCTCGCGGATCGTCGGGAAGCTGAAGCCGGGCGCGGGGGTCGTCACCTCGCGGGCCGACGTGCACTACATCATCACGGAGCATGGGATCGCTTACCTCTTCGGCAAGAACCTGCGCGAGCGAGCCGAGGCGCTGATCGGGGTCGCCGCGCCGGAGCACCGCGACGAGCTGATCCGCGAGGCCAAGGAGCGCAAGCTGATCCCGTAGGGCCGGCCTCCGTGCCGGCCCGCACCGCGGCCTCCCTGTCGGCCGCTCCCGGGCGCCTTGTATCCTCGGGGACATGGCGCCCGGGCCGCTCCCCGTGTCGTTCTACCGCCGCCCGGCGGCGGAGGTTGCGCGCGACCTGCTCGGGCGGCGGCTCTGCCGGCGGCTTCCGGAAGGGCGCGTGCTGGCCGGGCGCATCGTCGAGGTCGAGGCCTACGACGGGCCGGACGATCGAGCCAGCCACGCCCGGGCCGGCTGCACGCGCCGCACCGCGCCGATGTTCGAGGCCGGGGGGATCGCGTACGTCTACCTGGTTTACGGGATGCACCACTGCCTGAACCTCGTGACCGGCGACGCCGGCTACCCGGCCGCGATCCTGCTGCGGGCCGCGGAGAGCCCGCTCGAAGGCGTTTCCGCCTCGGGCCCCGGCCGGTTGACGCGCGCCTTCGCGATCGATCGCCGGCTCGACGGCGCGCCGCTCGGCGGCCCGGAGTTGTGGCTCGAAGCAGGGGAGCCGGTGCCGGACCGAAGCGTCGCGCGGACACCGCGGATCGGCGTCGACTACGCCGGCGCATGGACGCGGCGGCGGCTGCGCTGGCTGCTCCGCGGACACCCCGCCGTATCAGGCCCGTACCGCGGCCGGTAGGGGCCGGCCTCCGTGCCGGCCCGCTCCGCGCGGGGCGACGTGCGGGCCGGCACGGAGGCCGGCCCCTATGCCGGCATCGCGCGCAGCGCCTCGCGCTCCGGGTCCCAGCGCCACGGCGCGTGGCGCCCGGAGAGATGGACTCCGCCCAGCCAGCGGTCGAGGCCGCGCGCCCGGGCCGCGTCGAGTTCCCCGGCCAGCACGGCGCGGCCTGGTTCGGTCGCGACGACCACCAGTTCCTCCAGCCCGAGGCCGGGCGGCCCGTCGACCGACAGCAGTGGGACCGGCGGGCGCGCCAGACGCCTCAGGTGCCAGGCGAAAACCGTGTCCCCCATGAAGACGCGCTCTTCCGCGCGGTGGTGCGCCAGCTCGTAGGCCAGCGTCGCTCCGAGCGGCCGGGCGGCGCAGGCCTCGAGGATCTGCCGCTCGGTGCGCGACACCCCCTCCCGGATCCACGGGAACTCCTGCAGGTGGCGCCGGATCGCGGCGGCAAGGCCGGGAAAGTCGTCGAGCCCGCCCGCCGCCAGCGCCGCCAGCGGCTCAGGGCTGGGCCCCCGGAAGGCGGCGAAGACCTGCGCGGCGCGCTGGAACTGCACCGCTTTCAGCGGCCGCCGGCGGTCGTGGATCATCGCGACGAGATCGGGAGTCAGGCCGGCACCGATCGTCCCGGCGTGCAGCACCAGCCGCACCCGGCCCCGCACCAGCGGGTCCTGCCCGAGGGCGTCGAGCACCTGCAGCAACTGGAGCTGGTCGTAGAGGTCCTGCTCGAACCAGAGGACGATCTCCTCGCGCGTCCCGGCGGTCGCCAGGAGCGCGTCGCGGGCCTCGAACGCGCGGCGCAGCGCGGCCGCGTCGCCCCAGCCCTGGGCCGCCAGGTACTGCGCGCGCTCGAGCGAGAGGGCCCGCAGCGGGAGCCCGGCCCGGACCGGCCCCTCGTGCAGGGCGTCGCGCCAGGGCAGGACCTCCCCGTCGATCCCGGCCGCCGTCAGCTGCCGGGCCGCGTGGTCGCCGTTCGTGACGTGCAGGACGCGCGCCCTGGCCATCGGCGCCCATTCTAGAGAGTTCCGGGGCCGGACCCTATACTCCCCGCCCCAGCCGCCCCGCGGCCCAGCCGGTGAGGACCCGATGGCTTCCCCCCACCCCCTCGACTTCTTCGACGTCCGCTCGCTGCTCTCCGACGAGGAGCAGGCGGTCCAGGACGCGGTCGCCCGCTTCGTCGACGAGCGCGTGATCCCGATCATCGGCGAGTGCTTCGAGGCGGACCGCTTCCCGATGGAACTGGTCCCCCAGCTGGCCGAGCTGGGGCTGTTCGGGGTCAGCATGGAGGGCTACGGCGGGGCCGGGATGAACTCGGTCTGCTACGGGCTGGTCTGCCAGGAACTCGAGCGCGGCGACTCGGGGCTGCGCAGCTTCGTCTCGGTGCAGTCCAGCCTGTGCATGTTCCCGATCCGGCGCTACGGCAGCGAGGAGCAGCGCCGGCGCTGGCTGCCGGAGATGGCGGCGGGCCGGGCCCTGGGCTGCTTCGGCCTGACCGAGCCCGACGGCGGCTCCGACCCCGGCACGATGAAGACCCACGCCCGCCGCGACGGCTCGGACTGGGTGATCAACGGCGCCAAGATGTGGATCACCAACGGCACGCTGGCCGACGTCGCGGTGGTCTGGGCCAACACCGACGACGGCGTGAAGGGATTCCTGGTCGAGCGCGGCGCGAAGGGCTACGTGGCGCGCGACATCAAGCGCAAGATGTCGCTGCGGGCCTCGGTCACCTCCGAGCTGTTCTTCGACGACGTGCGCGTGCCGGAGGCGGCCCGGCTGCCGGACGCGATCGGGCTGGCGGCCCCGCTCTCCTGCCTCACCCAGGCCCGCTACGGGATCGCCTGGGGTGTGCTGGGTGCGGCCTCGGCCTGCCTGGCCGAGGCGCTGGAATTTGCGGGGACGCGCGTGCTGTTCGGCCGGCCGCTGTCCCACACCCAGACGATCCAGCGGCGGCTGGCCGACATGGCGCGCCGGCTGACCGCGGGCCGCCTGCTGGCCCTGCAGCTGGGCCGGCTCAAGGACCAGGGACGGATGCACCACAGCCAGGTCTCGCTGGCCAAGTGGAACAACGTCCGGCTGGCGCTCGACGCGGCGCGGGAGACGCGCGACATCCTCGGCGGCGGCGGGATCACGCTCGACCACCACGCGATCCGGCACATGCTCAACCTCGAGAGCGTGATCACCTACGAGGGGACGGAGACGATCCACGAGCTGGTAGTCGGGCGCGAGCTGACCGGAACCGCGGCGTTCTAGCCCGTCCCCCCCGGAAATCTCCGAGGCCCCTCGCCGCGCCGAGGCGGGGCTATCATGCGGCCATGGCGGCCAATAAGACCCTCTACCGGGTCGCGTTCCACAACCAGGGCCAGCTGTACGAGCTGTACGCCCGGCGCGTGAGCCACGGCGAACTCCTGGGTTTCGTCGAGGTCGAGGACCTCGTGTTCGGGGCCAAGGGGCTGCTGGTGGTCGACCCGTCGGAAGAGCGGCTGCAGCGCGAGTTCGAGGGGGTCCGCCGCTTCTTCGTCCCGATGCACGCCGTGGTGCGGATCGACGAGGTGGAAAAGCAGGGGCCGGCGCGCATTCTCGAGGCCGCGAAAGGGGCGCCGGTCGCGCCCTTCCCGCTCCCGCTGCACCGGCCCGACACCCCATCTTCCAAGTCCTGAGGAACGAGGTGAGCCCGTGAGCCGACTCCGCCCGTCCGTAGTCCTCGCCGCCCTGGCCGCGCTCTCCCTCCCCGCGGCCGCGGAGCAGCCGGTCCCTCCGCCCCCCGACGCGCCGGTCCAGGCCGTGGACGCTCCCGGGCCCCCGCCGACGCCGGCCGCCGTCGAGCCGGTCATCCCGCCGCGAATTGCGGACCGGCCCAAGGTCGGCCTCGTCCTCTCCGGCGGCGGCGCGCGCGGCGCGGCGCACGTCGGCGTGCTGCGCGTGCTGCGCGAACTGCGGATCCCGATCGACTGCATCGCCGGCACGAGCATGGGCTCGATCGTCGGCGGCCTGTACGCCAGCGGGATGTCGGTCGAGGAGCTGGAAGAGGTCGTCGACACGACCGACTGGTTCGACGTCTTCTACGACAACTCCCGGCGCCAGAACCTGTCGTTCCGCCGCAAGCAGGACGACGCCCAGGTCCTGTCGCCGATCCGGATCGGGGTCGAAAAGGGCAAGGCACCGTTCGCCCTCGGCCTGATCACCGGGCAGAAGGTCGGCGGGATGCTGCGCGACTACTCGATCACCGCCGCGGGGATCGAGAGCTTCGACAACCTGCCGATCCCGTTCGCCGCCGTCGCGACCGACCTGGCGACCGGCGAGATGGTGACGCTCCGCGGCGGGAGCCTGGCCGAGGCGATGCGGGCCAGCATGGCGGTCCCGGGGGTCTTCACCCCGGTCGAGATCGACGGCCGTAACCTGGTCGACGGCGGGCTGGTGCGGAACCTCCCGGTCGACGTCGTCCGTGCGATGGGGGCCGAGGTCGTGATCGCGGTCGACATCAGCACGCCGCTCGACTCGATCGAGGAGATCCGGACCTTCTTCAACGTGACCGGGCAGATGACCGGGTTCCAGACGCGCAAGAACGTGCTGGAGCAGATCGCCACGCTGGGCCCGCAGGACGTCCTGATCGTGCCCGCGCTGAAGGGGATCAAGTCCGGCAGCTTCGAGCCCGAGAAGCTCGCGCAGGCGGTCGACTCCGGCGAGGAGGCCGCCCGGGCGAAGGCCTCCGCGCTCGAAGCGCTGAGCGTCTCGACCGAGGACTACGCCGCCTTCCAGAAGCGCCACTTCCGCAACACGACGAGGGTGGTCCAGATCCGCGACGTCGAGGTCGCGAACGACTCGCACCTCGACTCGCGGGTCCTCCTGGCCCGCGTCCGGGTCAAGCCCGACGCGCCGCTCGACCTCTCCGTCCTCAACTCGGACCTGTCCCGGCTCTACGAGCTGGACGCCTTCGAGCTGGTCGACTACATCCTGATCCCGATCGAGGGCGAGAAGAACAGGTTCGACCTCCTGATCCGGGCCAAGGCCAAGACCTGGGCCCGCCACTTCCTTCGCGTCGGCCTCAGCCTGGTCTCGGACCTGACCGGCTACGGGGAGTTCACCGCCCTGGGGTCGTACACCATGACCCAGCTCAACGGACTCGGGGCGGAGTGGCGGACCTACGCGGGGGTCGGGACCAGGCCCCTGATCGAGACCGAGATCTACCAGCCGATCGACTACGCCGGAAACTGGTTCTTCTCCGCCGCCACGGGCTGGCGCCGCATCCCCTACCCGGTCGTCACCGGAGACAACCTGGTCGTGGACTTCGAGCTCGATCGCGCCGCGGTCTACGCCGACATTGGCCGCCAGTTCGGACGCTATGCGGAACTCCGTCTCGGCGTCGTGCAGGCCTGGCGCACGGTGAGGCTCCAGACTCTCGAACCGGGAGCGATCAAGCTCGACAGCAACCCGCTCGCCGGGAGGCTGCGCTTCGAGTGGGACACGCTGGACAACATCAACTTCCCGCGTCACGGCCTGCGGTCGATTCTCGACGGGCAGTACGCCTTCAACGGCGGCGTCGACGACGACTCGTTCCAGACGGCCGAGCTGCAGGTCAACGGCGCATTCAGCTTCGGCAACAACACCTTCGTCCCGGGCCTGCGGGCCGGGTGGGCGGGAGGCGCGCCGACGATCTTCGACCAGTACTCGTTCGGCGGCCTCTTCAATCTCTCCGGATACGGCGCGCAGCGCTATTTCGGCACGAAGGCCGTCCTGGCGAGACTGTCCTACTACCGCAGGCTGCTCGAACTTCCGGCCCAGCTCGGCTCCGGGATCTATGCCGGCGCCGCGATCGACGGGGCCTACTCGAAGGATCCCGTGGAGGGGGACCCGACGGATGGATGGGAGGGCTCGGCCGCGGCCTTCGTCGGCGCCGACACGCTAATCGGCCCGCTCTACGTCGCCTACGGGGTCTCGTCGGACGGCGTGGACTCGTTCTACCTGTTCCTCGGCCGGCTGTTCTGATCGGCCGGCGGCCGGCCGGAGCGCGCGCTACGCGCCCCGGTCCCCGCGGACCTTCGGGCCGGTCGACCCGTGGTGGCCGTGGGTGTCGGTGTGGAGCGTGCCCGTCGACCCGCCGGTCCCGCGGGCCTGCTCCCCTTCGGCGAGCAGCTCGATCTGGCCGGCTTCCACGAGCTTCGCCACGCCCGGCGCGTCGACCGCGTCGTCGGCGATCTGGCCCGACTTCCCGGGGCCGAGGTGGAGCACCTTTCCGCGCGGCAGGCGTACCGCGAGCGGCTGAACGGTCCGGTTGACGATCGTTCTCATCGTGCGCGCTCCTCTCCAACGGGTTCGCCGCGATTGTACGCCGCTCAGCCGATGCCGAACAGCCGGGTCAGGAGCAACACGCCGGCCGGCACCAGCAGGGCGCTCGCCAGGTCGAGCATCGTCCCGAGGCGCAGCATGACGGTGATCGGCACGCAACCCGAGCCGTAGACGATCGCGTTGGGCGGGGTCGAAACCGGCAGCATGAAGGCCATCGAGGCGCCGAGCGCCACCCCCATCGCCGGCGGGACGGGGCTGACACCCGCGGCCTGGGCCGCCGCGATCGCGAGCGGGCCGACCATCGTCGCGGCCGCGGTGTTGGAGGTCGTCTCGGTCAGGAGGATCGCGAGCAGCGTGAACAGCACCGTCAGCGCGCCCAGCGACTGGGCGCCGCTGGCCCGCACGATCCCCTGCCCGATCGCCTCCGCCAGCCCGGTGCGGAACATCGCCGCCCCGAGCGAGAGGCCCCCGCCAAACAGCAGCAGCGTGCCCCAGTCGATCCGCACCGCCTCGCTCCCCAGCACCAGGGCCAGCAGGCCGGGCAGCACCCAGAACGCGACGGTCAGCGCGAACGCACCCAGGACGTTCTTCTCCGCCCGCGAGGGGGCGCCCAACGCGGCCCGCTCGCGCAGGAACTCGTTCCGGCTGCCGACGATGGCACCGACCTCGGGGGGGAGCGTCCAGCGCAGCCAGCCCAGCAGCAGCGCGAGCATCACCGCCGCGACCGGCGCCCCGACCAGCATCCACTGGAAGAACGGCACGCGCACGCCGGCCAGCTGGTCGAGCTGGCCCAGCACGACGAGGTTGGGCTGCGTTCCGACCGGCGGGACGATCCCGCCGATCGACGCGGCCCAGGCGATCCCCAGCATGAGCGCGGTCCCGAAGCGCAGCCGCGTCGCGTCGACCGGGCCCCCGGAGTCCCGCTCGAGCAGGCGGGAGAGCGCGGCCAGCACCGACAGCGCGATCGGGTAGAGCATCGCTGTCGTGGCGGTGTTGGAGAGCCAGGCCGAGAGCCCGGCGGTGGCGAGCGCGAACGCCGCGAGGATCCGGGTCGACGACGACCCGACCCAACGGCGCGCGAGGATCGCTTAGGCGAAGCGGAGGTCGAGGCCGGTCGCGAACATCGCCTCGGCCAGGACGAACCCGCCGAGGAACAGGAACACGATCGGGTCGCCGAACGGGCTGAACATCTCGGCCGCCGTTCCGATGCCGAGCACGACGGCGAGCGCCGGGCCGAGCACCGACGCGACCGGGATCGGCACGGCCTCCGTGATCCACCAGACGAGGATCCAGGTGAGCACGGCTGCCAGGCGCGCCGCGGCCGGTTGCAGGCCGGGGGGCGGCAGGGCGAGCAGGAGCAGGAACAGCGCCGGCCCGGCGAAGAGCCCGATCGTGCGGCGCGCGCGCTCGAAGCGCAGTTCGGGCGGCGAGAGGACCTCGCGAGCCTGCGTGAGATCGCGGAACCGGACGCGCTCGGACACCGGCCGCCCTCCGATCGGCGCAGCCTAGCGCGACCGCGGCCCGGACCGGGAGCGATTTACCCCGGCCCGCGGGCGGGCTAGGATGGCCCTGTCGGCGGAGACGTCCGCCGGGGAGCGCCGGATGAACGAGCCCCAGCCGCCGTCGCCACCAGCCCGGCACCCGCCACCACCCTGCGCCGGCGACTTCCACGACGACGAGTTGATCCTGCGCTTCGACGAGGTCATCCCGGCCGACGTCTCCGTGATCGGGCCGCTGGTCGAACGCGTCATGGGGCTGGTCCGCGATTTCGGCTGCGCCGTGGGGGAGGAGCACACGATCGAGCTGGCGCTCCAGGAGGCGCTGGCCAACGCGGTGGTCCACGGCGCGGGAGGCGACGCTTCCAAGCCGGTGGCCGTCTCGGTCGCCTGCGAGGAGGACCGCGGAATCCTGGTCGTCGTCCGCGACCCCGGTCCCGGCTTCGACCCCCACAAGATCCCGAGCCCGGTCGTCGGCGAGAACATCTTCGAGTCGCACGGCCGGGGGATCTACCTCATCAACCGGCTGATGGATCACGTCGAGTTCGCGCACGGCGGGACCGAGATCCGGATGCGCAAGAACCCGACCGAACCGCCCGGCGAGCCGTCCCCTGACTCGCCCTGAGCGCCGCCCCTCCCAGGAGAGCCCGATGTCCGCCGAGCAGACCGGCCGACCCGTCGATCCCCCGCCCGTCACCGGCGGCGAGTCGCTGCGGACGCTGATCGAGACCCGCTTTCCCGCCTTCGCCGGCCGCAACGTGCGCGAGGTCCACCGGATCATGCGGCGCTCGCTCGAGGACGACTGCGCGGTCTTCGCGACCCTCTCGGGCGCGATGACGCCGGCCGGGCTGCACACCTCGGTCGTGATCCCGCTGGTGACGAGCGGCGCGATCTCCTGCCTGACCACGACCGGGGCCAACCTCTACCACGACGTCCACCGCCTGCTCGGCCACACGATCCACGAGCTGTCGCCTTCCGCCGACGACCTGGCGCTGCGCGAGGAGCGGATCATCCGGATCTACGACCTCGGTTTCGACGAGGAGGTGCTGCTCGACACCGATCGGTTCTTTCTGGAGGTGATGAAGCAGCCCGAGTTCCAGCGCCCGATGACGACGCCGGAGTTCCACCACGCGCTCGGCCGCGCCGTGGCGGCACTCGAGGACGAACGGGGCGTCCCGAACTCGACCGTGCTGGGCGCCTGCTTCCGCGCCGAGGTGCCGATCTTCTCCGGCGCGGTGCAGGACGGCTCGATCTTCCTGAACGCCGTCCGGCTGCAGCGCGAGGACCCGGCCTTCCTGTTCCGGATCGACGCCGGCCGCGACGTCTACCAGATGGCGGCGCTGCAGCGTCCCCAAGAACTACACGCTCCAGGGCGAGCCGCTGCTCTCGCAGATCCTGGGGGTCGAGGCCCGCGGTTTCGACTACGACGCCCAGGTCTGCGTCGACGTCGTCGACAACGGGGCCCTGTCCCCCTGCTCGGCTGGCGAGGGGCACACCTGGGGGAAGACCAGCGCCGAGTGCGTCGAGTCTTCCTCGGCCTACCTCCGGACCGACGTCACGATCGCGGCACCGTTCCTGGCCGAGGCACTGCTCTCCGACCCCGGGCTGCGCCGCGCGCCGAAGCGGATGTTCCCGCGGCTGGCGGAGGCCGAGCGGGCGCTCGACGCGCTCTGGCTGAAGGGCTGAGCGGGATCCGCGATTGCGGCGTCGGGTCGAGCGGACTATCCTGAAACGCCTGTTTCCGTTGCGTACCTCGCACGATCCCCGCACCGAAGGGGGCATGGCCTCATGGCAGGCACAGGTAGGTGGAGATCCCTCATGCCGACTCGATCCGCTCGAACCCTGCTGGCCTTGTGCTGCGCCGTGATGCTCGCTCCCGGGGCGGCGGTCACGCTGGCCCAGCAGGGGGCATCCGCGCCGCCGCCGTCGCCGGCGCCTCCGGCCGCCGCGGCCGAGCCCGCGGAACCCCTGATCCCGCCGGACCAGCTCGATTCCCTCGTCGCCCCGATCGCGCTCTATCCCGACCCGCTGCTGGCCCAGACCCTGGTCGCCTCGACCTACCCGCTCGAGATCGTCCAGCTCCAGCAGTGGCTCGCGAAGAACCCGAACCTCAAGGACCAGGCGCTGGTGGACGCGGTCGCGAAGCAGCCCTGGGATCCCTCGATCCAGTCGATGGCGGCCGTGCCCGACGTCGTGAAGCGACTGGCCGATGACATCCAGTGGACGACCGAACTCGGTAACGCCTTCCTCGCGCAGCAGAGCGACGTCATGGACGCGGTCCAGCGGATGCGCAAGAAGGCCTCGGACAACGGCGCCCTGAAGTCGAACGAGCAGATGGTCGTCGAGACCAAGGTGGTCGAACAGAAGACGGTCATCGTCGTCGAGCCTGCGGACCCCCAGGTGGTCTACGTGCCGAGCTACAGCCCGACGGTCGTCTACGGGGCGGCCCCCTACTACCCGTACCCGCCGATCTACTACCCCCCTTACTACCCGGGCGGTGCACTCATCGGCTTCGGCGTCGGCCTGGCCTGGGGCGCGGCGTGGGGCGGCTCCTGTTGCGGCTGCGGCTGGGGCGGCGGGGACGTCGACATCAACATCGACAACAACTTCAACCGCAACACGAACATCGACCGCGGCAACTCCGGCCGCGGTGACGCCGGTCGCGGCGGCTCCGGCAACAAGTGGAGCCACAACCCCCAGCATCGCGGCGGCGCCCCCTACTCGAACAAGGCAACGGCCAGCAAGTACGGCGGCCAGGCGCGCGGGAGCGGGCAGCGCTCGCCCGGTGCGACGACCGCGAACCGCGGCGGCGCCGGCGCGACGGGCGGCCGCGGCGGCTCGCCGAGCACCATGGATCGCAGTGCGGGGGGCGCCGGATCCCGCGGCGGCTCGCCGAGTACCGCGGACCGCAGTGCGGGAGGCGCGGGCTCCCGCGGCGGCTCGCCGAGCACCGCGGACCGCGGCGGCTCCTCGGCCAGCCGGGGCAGCAGCGCGAACCAGGTCGGCAGCCGGAACGTCCCGTCGAGCGCCCGGCCCAGCAGCAGCGGGTACAGCGGCGGGTCGCGCGGCTACAGCGGCAGCAGCGCCCGCGCGAGCAGCTCGCGCGGGTCTGCCAGCATGGGCTCGCGCGGCGGAGGATCGAGAGGCGGTGGCGGCGGCGGGCGGCGGAGGTGACGGCGATGAGACACGAATCGACTGAACACACCATCTCTCGGCGCAGTGCCCGCGTCTTCCGTCCCGGGCTCTGCCTGCTCCTCGCCTGCCTGGTCCCGCTGGCCGGCGCGGCCATCAAGCAGCGCACCTTCGACACCCCCGAGAAGGCCGTCGAGGCCTTCATCGCCGCCTCCGAGCGCTACGACGTCGAGGCGCTGAAGACGATCCTCGGCGACGATGGCGTGGACATCGTGGTCTCGGAGGATGCGGTCCAGTCGAAAAACCAGGCCGTGGAGTTCGCCAAGGTGGCGCGCGAAAAGTCCGCGATCGAGATCGACCCGCTGGACCCGAACGTCGCCATCCTGTCGGTGGGGCCCGACGACTGGCCGCTGCCGATCCCGATCGTTCGGGAGGGCGGGAAGTGGCGCTTCGATACCGCGGCGGGACGCGAAGAGCTCCTGTTCCGGCGGATCGGGCAGAACGAGCTGGACGCGATCGAGATCTGCCTCGGGTACGTCGAAGCGCAGGAGGAGTACGCCCTCACCAGGCACGACGGCTCACGGATCAACCAGTACGCCCAGCGCGTCGTGAGCACGCCCGGGAAGCGGGACGGGCTCGCCTGGCAGGACCCGGACGGGACGTGGCAGGGACCGGTCGGCGAAGCGATCGCGCGGATCATCGCCGAGGGCTACCCCGAGAAGCCCACACCGTTCCATGGCTACACCTTCAAGATCCTGAAGGGCCAGGGTCCCGCCGCCCCGCTGGGCGAGATGGACTTCATGGTGAACGGGGCGATGATCGGCGGCTTCGCGCTCGTCGCCGCACCGGCCGACTACGAGGTCAGCGGCGTGATGACCTTCATCGTGAGCCACGACGGCATCGTCTACCAGAAGGACCTCGGACCGAAGACGGCCGAAGCGTTCAAGGCGATGGACCGGTACAACCCGGATGAGACCTGGAGCCCCGTGTTCGGGCAGTGACACGCAGCCGCCAGAGCCGTCCTCCGCGGTCGCGCGAGCTTCGGCGCCCCGGAAGGATCTTGCTCGGGATCGCCGGGGCGCTCGCCTTTTCGGCCGTGGCCTCGGCGCAGGAACTCGAGCCGCGCGCCTACTCGGCCTCGCCGGTCGGGGCGAACTTCGTGCTCCTCGGCGGCAGCTGGTCCGGCGGCGAGGTGCTGGTCGACGAGTCGCTGCCGGTGAGCGACATCGAATCGCGGATCGACAGCCTCTTCGCGGGGTACTCGCGGACCTTCGGGTTCGCCGGCCGCGCCTCGAGCCTCGCGGCGACCGTCCCCTGGACCTGGGGCGCGATGAGCGGAAACGTCGGCGAGACCCGGCGGTCGATCGAGCGCGTCGGCCTCGCCGACGTGCGCCTGCGCTGGGCCGTCAACCTGCTCGGCGGGCCGGCGCTCTCGCCGGCCGAGTTCGCGAAGTGGAAGCAGCCCACCACGCTGGGTGCGAGCCTCACCGTCGTCGCCCCGACGGGGGAGTACGACCCCGCGAGGCTGGTCAACATCGGCTCGAACCGCTGGTCGCTCAAGCCCGAGCTGGGGGTCTCGATCCCGCTGGGGAAGTGGTTCCTGGAGGGCTCGGTCGGGGTCTGGCTGTTCGCCGACAACGACGACTTCTTCGGGGGGAAGAGGCGCGAGCAGGACCCGCTCGCGCTGTTGCAGCTGCACGGAGGCTACCAGTTCCGTCCCGGCTTCTGGCTCGCCGCCGACGCCAACTACTACCGGGGCGGCTCCTCCACGATCGACGGGGTCGAGAGCGACGACCTGCAGGCCAACTCGCGCTACGGCCTGACGCTGTCCGTACGGCTTTCGCCGGGCCTGTCGGCCAAGCTGGCCGCCGCGACCGGACTCACGACGCGGGTCGGCGGCGAATACGACATGGTGCTGCTGGCGGTCCAGTACCTCTGGTTCGACCGCTGACTGCGGGCCGGTCAATCGCGACGAGGGTCCGAAGGCGTCTGCGCAGTCCGCCCGCCAACTCGCCGTCCCTCGGCATCATGCCGCAACCCGGCCGGCGGCGTCAGAGGGCGAACCGGCCGGGCGGCGCGTCATGCCAGGCCGGCGTCCTCCAGTTCGGCCGCGAGCTCGGGCCCCGGCCGCTTCGGGCGCCGGAAGAACCACGGCTGGCGCGCTGGGTCGTGCCCCTCCTCGGCCGCGATCTCCTCGCCCCAGAGCGGCGCGCCGGCCGGGAGCGTCGCGGCGAGAAAGCGCCGGTCGGCCTCCGCGACCTGCGCCGAGGCCGCGGTGCGCGCGGCGTCGGGCGCCACCGCCAGCGCGCCGGCGAGGATGTCGCGCAGGTCCATGTCGTTGAGCCAGTCATCGAGCGTCAGGTCGTAGCCGTCCTCCAGCGCGTCGACGATCGCCTCCCAGCGGTCGGCGAGGCCCGCGAGCCCTCCCTCGACCAGCCGCGAGGCGACGCCGCGCTCCGCGAGGTACTCGGTCACCGGATCGTCAGGGGTCATCGTCGCGGCCTCGCTGCCTGGCGGCGGAAGTACCGCTCGCCGTCGTTGGGGACGAAGAAGGTTCGGATCACGCCGTCGCGCTCGAAGGCCAGGAAGGCGCCCGTCGCGCGGTCGAATCGCGTGATCACACCGTCGGCGCGGACCAGCTCGAGCACCTCGCTCCCGGACGGACGGTCGCGCAGCGCCTGGGCCAGCGCCAGGTAGTCCTGTGGCGTCGCCGCTCCGAACTCGGCACCGTGCTTCTCGAAGTGCTCCGCCAGACGACCGGGCGAGCGGAAGCCGATCGCCGCCCGCGCCGGGGAAGGCGCGCCGAGCGGCGCCGCGGCGGAGGGCGGATCCGTGGCGCGCGTCGCGTCGGGCGCGACGGGGGCGGCTTCGCACCCGCAGAGCAGGAGCGCGAGCGCGGCCAGCCAGCGGGATCCCGGGCGCATCGGCGGCGGGATCGTGGGGCCGGCGCCCGGACCGGTCAAGCGGCTCGCGGCTCGCCCCGGCCCCGGCCGCTTGCTACCCTCCGCCGGTGCGAATCGCCGCCCCGTCCCGCCTCGCTCCCGCCGCCCCGCTGCTGGTGCTGGGGCTCGTGCTCGCCGCCGGCTGCGGCCGCGGCGGCGAGCGGTCCGGGCCGCCGCCCCCGCTGATCGAGATCGAGGCCCCGAAGGGAGAGGTCCCGGCCGCTCCGGAGGCGTTCCGCTGGGCACCCGTCCCGGGCGCCGCGGGCTACCGTGTGACGGTCGGCGACGCCGACACGGTCTGGCCCCTCTTCCTGGGAACCGCCACCGAGCCCCGGCTGCCGATGCCCGAGGCCCGACGCGGCGCGATCCGCCCGGGCCGGATCCACGAGTGGACGGTCGATGCGCTCGACGCGGGCGGCGCGGTGATCGGCTCGGGAACGGTGCGCTTCTGGGTCGCGGCGGGGCCGGCGCCGGCGGGCGCCGCGCCATCTCCCGCGGAGTCCGCGGGCTCAGCCCCCGCGGCGGCGTTCCCCGAGTTCCCGCTCCCCGCGCTCGCGCTCGAGCGGCCGGATGGCAGCGCGGTCGATCCGCTGGCGGCCGGCGGCAGACGGGCCCCCTCCGCGACCGTCTTCTTCTTCGTCCGCACCGACTGCCCGATCGCCAACCGCTACGCGCCGGAGATGAAGCGGCTCGCCGCGACCTACGCGCCGCGGGGGGTCATCTTCTTCGTCGTCTACGTCGATCCCGGCGAGTCGGCCGAGGCGATCGGCCGGCACCTCGCCGAGTACGGCCTGCCGCCGGCAGCGCTGC
Organism: Acidobacteriota bacterium; assembly: GCA_025456425.1. Classification (GTDB taxonomy): domain Bacteria; phylum Acidobacteriota; class Polarisedimenticolia; order J045; family J045; genus JALOKP01. The sequence goes on from JALOKP010000009.1 coordinate 28,576, forward strand.
GCGATCCGCGGCACGCGCTGGTCGCCGCGACCGGGGCCAGAGTCACCCCGACGGCCGCCGTCGTCGCTGCCGACCGCCGGCTGGTCTACCGCGGCCGGATCGACGACCGCTATCCCGGCTACGGCAAGGCGCTGCGCGAGCCGTCCGAACGCGACCTCGTCGTCGCGCTCGACGCGCTGCTCGACGGCCGGCCGGTGCCGCGCCGGGAGACGGAGGCGATCGGATGCCTGATTGGAGACGTCGCCCCGTGACCCGACCCCGCCCGATCCGCCTCCCGGGGCCCGGCCCCGCCCTCGCGCTGCTCGCCGCCGGTGTTCTGACCGTCGGCTGCGGAGGCGAGCGGCGGCCGGCGGCCGCCGCGTGGGCCCCTCTCCCGCCCGACCCCGAGATCGCGCTCGACGCGCGCGCGCTGACCCCGCCGCCCGACCCGGTCCCGCCCGCCGAGCCGCCGGCCGCACCGCGGCCGAAGGGCTCGCTCACCTTCGCCCGCGACATCGCGCCGATCGTCCACGCGCACTGCGCGGTGTGTCACCACGAGGGGGGCGCGGCCCCCTTCGGCCTCGTCACCTACGACGACGTGAGAAAGCGCGCCGGGCAGATCGCGGCCGTCACGCGCTCGCGCTACATGCCGCCCTGGCAGCCCGAGCCCGGCGTCGCCGCGTGGCAGGGCGAGCGCCGGCTTTCGGCCGACCAGGTCGCGCAGCTCGCGCAGTGGGCGGAGGAGGGGGCGCCGGCCGGCGACCTGGCCCGCGCGCCGGCCCCGCCCTCCTTCCCGGAGGGCTGGGCGCTCGGAGAGCCCGACGCGGTCGTCCCCTTCCCCGCCCCGTACCTGCTGCGCGCCGACGGCGGCGACGTCTTCCGCAACTTCGTGCTCCCCGACGCGATCCCCGCCTCGCGCTGGGTCCGCGGGCTCGAGTTCCGCGCCGCCGGAACCCGCGCGATCCACCACGCCGAGATCCGGCTCGACGAGACGCCGGGCTCGCGCTCGCTCGACGACGCCGACCCGGTCCCCGGCTTCGAAGGGATGGAGAGCGAGACCGCGCACTACCCCGAGGGGCACTTCCTCAACTGGGTCCCCGGCAAGCTCCCCGCGTTCGAGCCCGCCGGTCGCGCCTGGCGGCTCGGCGCCGGCGACGACCTCGTCGTCCAGCTGCACCTGCTGCCCACCGGCCGCGAGGAGCGGGTCGCGCCGCTGATCGGGCTGCACTTCGCCGACGGTCCGCCGACCGACGTCACGCCGCTCAATCTGCGCCTGGCCTCGCGCGCGATGAACATCCCGGCCGGCGAGGCCGCGTACGTGATCGAGGACACCTACACCCTGCCGGTCGACGTCGAGGTCCTGTCGGTGATGCCGCACGCGCACTACCTCGGCAAGCGGATGCTCGCGTGGGCGACGCTTCCCGACGGCACGAAGCGCTGGCTGATCCGGATCGCGGACTGGGACTTCAACTGGCAGGACGAGTACCGCTACGCCGTTCCGCTCGCGCTGCCGCGCGGCACGGTGCTGGCGATGCGCTACACCTACGACAACTCCGCGGCCAACGAGCGCAACCCGCACAAACCGCCGGTGCGGGTCGGCTACGGGCCGCGCTCGTTCGACGAGATGGGCGACCTCTGGGTGAGGGTCCGGCCCCGCGGCGAGATGGAACGGCAGCTGCTCGCGGCCCACCAGGCGCGGCATCGCGCCCTCGAGGACGCGGCCGACGCCGAGCGCGCGCTGGCGGCCGACGCAACGCCGGACGGGCACAAGCGGGCCGCGCGGCTCTACGAGCGCGCCGGCCGCAGCGAGCGCGCGCTGGTGCACCTCGAGGCGGCGGTGGGTGCGGACCCGGACGACCCCGAGGCGCAGGAGATGCTGGGGCTGGCGCTGCGCCAGAAGGGCGACGGCCCCGGGGCGATCGAACACGTCGAGCGCGCGGCGCGGCTGCGGCCCGACTCGGCCACGACGCGCTACAACCTGGCCGGCCTCTACGCCGCGGCCGGGCGCCCGGCCGACGCGGTGCGGGAGCTGGAACGGGCCGTGGCGCTCGACCCCGGCTATGTGCGGGCACGCACCCAGCTCGGCGTCGTACTGGCCCAGCAGGGGCGGTTCGCCGAGTCGCTCGCCCAGCTCCGCGAGGCCTCGCGGCTGTCCGAAGGGAAGGACCCGGCCGTCGAGCAGGCGCTGGCGGCCGTCGATCGCGCCGCGGGCGGCGGCGCGGCCCGCGGGCCCGCCGGGGGACCGGGACGGCGCTAGAATGGTCGTGCGAAAGGGGGGTCACGATGGTGATTCGGATCGACCTTCCCGACGACGACGTTCCGTACCTGCGCGAGGTCGTGGAGTGGCGGTTGCGGGCCCTCCCGATGGAGATCGCTCACACCGACCACGCCCCCTACCGAGAGCGGCTGCGCGACGAATCCGAGGCGCTCGAGCGCGTCCTCGACCGGATCGCGCACGCCGCGGCGCCGGCGCCGGTGCACGGGCTCTGACGCGCTGCGGGCGGGACGGGAGGCGGGCCCGGCGCGGAGCACCGCGCCGTGGAGTAAGCTGTTTGTATCATGCCGAGCCTCTCCTCCCGCACCGTGCGCCGCGTGGCCTTCGTCCTGCTGCTCCTCGCCGCAGCCGCCGCGCTGCGCTACTTCGTGTTCAGCACCGACCCCGTCCCGGTCACCGTGACCGCGATCGCGACCGGCCGCGTCGAGCAGACCGTCACCAACAGCAAGGCCGGCACCGTGCAGACGCGGCAGCGTGCCTCGCTCAGCCCCGAGATGGGCGGGCTCGTGATCGAGCTGCCGGCCCGCAAGGGGGCGCGGGTCGCCGCGGGGGACGTCGTGCTGCGGCTGTCCGACGCCGACTACCGGGCCCAGGTCACGCTGCAGGAGCGCTCGATCGACGCGGCGCGGGCGGCGGGCCGCGAGGCCTGCCTGACCGCCGACCAGGCGCGGCGCGACGACGCGCGCTACGACGCGCTGGCGCGCGAGGGGGTCGTGTCGGCCGAGCTGAGCGAGCAGGCGCGGTCCCGGCGCGACGCCGCCGCCGCGGCCTGCGCCGCCGCCGGCGCGCGCGTGCTGCAGGCCGAGTCGGCGCTGGCGCTGGCGCGCGCGCAGCTGGAGAAGACGGTCCTGCGCGCCCCCTTCCCCGGCGTCGTCGCCGAGCTGAAGACCGAGCTGGGCGAGTGGATCACGCCGGCCCCGCCCGGCGTGCCGATCCCGCCCGTGATCGAACTGATCGCCCCTGAGGAGATCTACGTCTCCGCGCCGCTGGACGAGGTCGACGTCGGCAAGGTCCACCTCGGGCAGCGGGTGCGGATCACGATGGACGCGTTTCCCGGCCAGGGCTTCCCGGGGCGGGTGGTCCGGGTCGCGCCGTACGTGCTCGACATCCAGGAGCAGAACCGGACATTCGAGATCGAGGCCGAATTCGACGACCCGGCGTTCGCGCGCACGCTGGTGCCGGGGGCTTCGGCCGACGTCGAGGTGATCCTGGCAGCGAAGGACGGCGTGCTGCGCGTCCCGACCTCCGCGCTGATGGAAGGCAACCGGGTGCTCGCCGTCGAGGGCGACCGGCTGGTCGAAAAGACCGTCACGACGGGCCTGCGCAACTGGGAGTTCGTCGAGGTCACGGGGGGGCTGTCGGCGGGCGAGCGCGTCACCGTCTCGCTCGACCGGATGGAGGTCAAGGCGGGGGCGCGCGTGCGAATCGCCGGCGAGGCGTCTGGACCGGCCAAGTGATCGAACTGTCCCACGTCGAGCGGATCTACCAGGTCGGGGACGAGGAAGTCCACGCGCTGCGCGACGTCGACCTGGCGATCGCGGCCGGCGAGCACGTCGCGATCATGGGCCCCTCGGGCTCGGGGAAGTCGACGCTGCTCAACATCCTCGGGGCGCTCGACCGCCCCACAGCGGGGATCTACCGCCTCGACGGGCTCGACGTCGGGGCGCTGGGCGAGGACCGGCTGCCCGAGATCCGGCGCCACCAGATCGGCTTCGTCTTCCAGTCGTTTCACCTGGTGCCGCGGCTGACGGCCGCGGGGAACGTCGAGTTGCCGATGGTCTTCGCCGGGCTGCCCCGGCGCGAGCGCCTCGAGCGGACCGGCCGCGCGCTGGCGGCGGTCGGCCTGACCGCACGCGCGTCCCACCGGCCGGACCAGCTCTCGGGCGGCGAGCGCCAGCGCGTCGCGATCGCCCGCGCGATCGTGATGGGGCCGAAGATCCTGCTGGCCGACGAACCGACCGGCAACCTCGACAGCGCCTCGGGCGGCGAGGTCGTCGGCCTGCTCGAGCGGATGAACGCCGAGGGGCTGACGCTGATCGTCGTGACCCACGACCCGGCGATCGGCTCGCGCGCGCGACGGCGGATCCGGCTCGCCGACGGCCGGGTGGTCGAGGACGCGCGCCAGCCGGGGGCGGGCGCGTGAAGGCCGGCGACCTGCTGCGCTTCGCGGCGGGCGCGCTCTCGGGCCACCGCCTGCGCGCCGGGCTGTCGCTGCTGGGCGTCGCGATCGGCGTCGGCTCGGTGATCCTCCTGACCAGCCTCGGAGAAGGGGCGCGGCGCTATGTCACCGGCGAGTTCGAGGTCCTCGGCAGCAACCTGCTGATCGTGATCCCCGGGAAGATCGAGACCTCCGGCGCCCCGCCGATCTTCGGCAGCTCGACCAACGACCTGACGGTCGAGGACGCCGAGGCGGTCGAGCGGCGCGTGCCGCTCGTGCGCCGCGTCGTGCCGCTGGTCGTGGTGCTGGCCAAGGCCCAGGCCGGCTCGCTCGAGCGCGACGTCGTCGTGGCCGGGGTCTCGCCCGCGATGAAGCCGGTGCGGAAGATCGCGGTCCCGCTCGGGCAGTACCTGCCGGAAGGCGACCTGGACCGCGGGGCGCGGGTGGCGGTGCTGGGCGCGAAGCTCCGCGACGAGCTGTTCCCCGGCCAGAACCCGCTCGGCGCGGCGATCCGGCTGGGCGACGAGCGCTTCCGCGTGATCGGCGTCATGGGCCAGCGCGGCACGTCGCTGGGCGAGAACCTCGACGAGGTGATCCACGTGCCGGTCGCCCACGGGCTGAAGCTGGCCAACCGGCGCGGGCTGTTCCGGCTGCTGATCGAGATCACCTCGCACGAGGATACCGAGGCGGCCAAGCAGCAGGTCCTGGCCGTGCTCAAGGAGCGCCACGGCGGGGTCGAGGACGTGACGGTCCTGACGCAGGACGCGGTCCTCTCGACCTTCAACCGGATCCTCGCGATCCTGACCGCCGCGCTGGCCGGGATCGCTGCGATCTCGCTCTCGGTCGCGGGGATCGGGATCATGAACGTGATGCTGGTCTCGGTCTCCGAAAGGACCCGCGAGATCGGCCTGCTCAAGGCGCTCGGCGTGACGCGGCGGCAGGTCGTCGTCGTCTTCCTGGCCGAGGCGGCGATCCTCTCGACGATCGGCGGGCTGGTCGGCGTCGCGCTCGGGTTCGCGCTGGGCCGCGCGGTGCGGCTGGTCTACCCCGCCTTCCCCGTCGCCGCGCCGGGCTGGGCCGTCGCCGCGGCGATCGGCGTCTCGGTCGCGGTGGGGCTGGTCTTCGGCGTGCTTCCGGCGCGGCGCGCGGCGCGGCTCGACCCGGTCGCCGCGCTCGCGGGGAGGTGAGGGTGGGCCCCGGCGACCTGCTGCGCCTGGCCTGGGGCTCGATCGCGGCGCACCGCCTGCGCTCGACGCTGACGATGCTGGGGATCACGATCGGCATCGCTTCGGTGATCCTCCTGACCTCGATCGGCGAGGGGACGCGCGTCTTCATCACGAGCGAGTTCTCGCAGTTCGGCACCAACCTGCTGGCCGTGCACCCCGGGAACACCCGCACCACCGGCGTCCCCGGCTCGATCGTGGCCACGCAGCGCAAGCTGACGGTCGAGGACGGAGAGGCGCTGCTGCGCGTGCCGGGGGTCGAGAAGATCGTGCCGCTGGCGATCGGCCAGGCCCGGGTCGAGGCCGGCAACCGCGGCCGCTCGGTCTACGTCTACGGCGTCACGGCTCGGCCGTGACCGTCCTGGGCCCGAAGCTGCAGCGCGAGCTGTTCGGCGACCGGAACCCGCTGGGCGAGTACGTCCGGATCGGCGGAGAGCGCTTCCAGGTGATCGGCCTGCTCGAGCCCAAGGGACGGTTCCTCGGGTTCGACCTCGACGACACCGCCTACATCCCGGTCGGCCGCGCGCTGAAGCTCTTCAACCGCGACGAGCTGGTCGAGATCGACGTGATGTTCTCGCCGGGACTCGACGGCGCCCGCGTGGCGCAGGGCGTGAAGGACGTGATGATCGCCCGCCACGGCGAGGAGGACTTCAACGTCGTGACCCAGGACGAGATGCTCGGCGTGCTCGACCGCGTGATGGGGATCGTCAGCGCGGCCGTCGGCGGGATCGGTGCGATCTCGCTGGTCGTCGGCGCGATCGGGATCCTGACCATGATGTGGATCGCGGTCAACGAAAGGACCTCGGAGATCGGGCTGGCCAAGGCGCTGGGGGCCACGGCGGGCCAGGTCCAGGCGCTGTTCCTGGTCGAGGCCGGGATGCTCTCGCTGCTCGGGGGAGCGCTGGGGGTCGGGGTCGGGATGGGGCTCGCGTGGCTGCTGCGCGCGGCGCTGCCCGAGCTGCCGGTCCGCACCCCTCCCGGCTACGTCGTCGCCGCCCTCGCGGTCAGCCTGGCGGTGGGACTGGCGAGCGGGGTGATGCCGGCCCGGCGCGCGGCCCGGCTCGACCCGATCGAGGCGCTGCACGCGGAGTAGTGTCCCGAATCCGCGCGGGCTCGACCGTCGGCCGCCGCTACTTCCCCTTCGACTTCTTCTTCCCGCCCGCCCCGGCCGGCTTCTGGCCGGTCGCCTTCTCGTAGCGCTTGAGCGCCTCGGGCATGTCCTTCTTCAGCCGTTCGATTCTCTGCTCGTCGGCGGGGTGGGTGCTGAGAAAGGCGGGCGGCTTGCCCGACCCCTTCGAGGCCTCCGCCATGCGCTGCCAGAGGCCGATCGAGGCTCGCGGGTCGTAGCCCGCCATCGCCATGAAGTTGATCCCCATCTTGTCGGCCTCGCTCTCCTGCGCGCGGCTGAACGGGAGCAGGATCCCGACGACGGAGCCGGCCCCGAAGGCGGCCATCGCCAGGGCCTGCGTCTGGGTCGACTTGCCGGCGAGCGCCACGGCGAGCGTCGCCCCGCCGAGCTGCGTCGCGAGCTGCTGGCTCATCCGCTCGGCCCCGTGCTGGGCGATCGCGTGCGCGACCTCGTGTCCCATCACCACCGCCATCCCGGTCTCGTCGCGCGTGATCGGCAGGATCCCGGTGTTGAAGACGACCCGGCCGCCGGGCATGCACCAGGCGTTCACTTCCTTGTCCTCGACCAGGTGGAACTGCCAGTCGTACCCCGCGAGCTGGTCGGCGTAGTCGTTCTTCTTCATGTACTGCTCGACCGCGGCCTGGATCCGGCGGCCGACCCGCTCGACCATCTCCGCGTCGGGCGTCCCGCGGACCGGCGGGTTCTTCTTCAGGAACTTGCCGTACTCGGTCGCGGCGAGCGCGTTGACTTCGCTTCCCGAGACCAGGCTGAGCTGCTTGCGGCCGGTCATCGGAACGGTCGCGCAGCCGGCGAGCAGCAGCAGGGCGACGAGCAGGGCGACGCGGCGGACGGCGTGGGCGCTCATGCGCGTCCCTCCTTCCGGTGGCGCAGGAACTCGTAGACGGCGGGCAGGACCGAGATCACGATGATCGCGATGATCACGACGCTGAAGTTGTCGCGGACGAAAGGCAGATTGCCGAAGAAGTAGCCCCCGAGCACGCAGACCAGGATCCACAGCGCGGCGCCCGTCACGTTGTACATCGCAAAGCGCGGGTAGCTCATCTCGCCGACGCCCGCCAGGAAGGGGGCGAAGGTCCGGACGATCGGGACGAAGCGCGCGATCACGATCGTCTTGCCGCCGTACTTCTCGAAGAAGCGGTGGGTCCGGTCGATGTACTCCTTCCGGAAGATCCGGCTGTCTTTCATCTCGTAGACCCGGTGGCCGATCCGGCGGCCGACCGCGTAGTTGACCGCGTCGCCCAGCACCGCCGCGGCGAACAGCACCAGCATCACGAGCGGCAGCGAGAGCGAGCCCTTGGCCGCGAACACACCCGCCGCGAACAGCAGCGAGTCGCCGGGCAGGAAGGGCGTGACGACCAGCCCGGTCTCGCAGAAGACGACGACGAAGAGCAGGGCGTAGGTCCAGGTGCCGTAGGTCTCGATGATCTTCGCCAGGTACTTGTCCAGGTGCAGGAATACGTCGATCGCGGTCTGGATCAGCTCCACGGGGCCCTCGCCGGCGGGGCACGCGGCAGGGCGCGCCCGGGGCGGCATTCTGACCCGGCTGCCGCGGGCCGCCAAGGGGACCCCGCCCGGTGAGCCGGTTCCCGCGGCGCGGTGGCGCCCCGACGGGATCCCGTTAGACTCCTGTTTCGTCGCGCCCGACCCGGCGGAGCCCACCGTCCCGGATACCGGCCGCGCGGAGGAAGACCCCATGAAGCGTCTGACCCTGTTCGCGCTCGCGTTCGCCCTCGTGCTCGGCCTGTCGGCCGTCGCGCTGGCGGGCAGCCCCAACGAAGTCACCATGACCGGCAAGGTCGCCTGCAGCAAGTGCACGCTCAAGCTCGAGGGTTCCGCGACCTGTCAGGACGTGTTTGTCGTCGCCGGCAAGGACGGCGCCGCCCCCGCCTACTACTACTTCGCCAAGACCGAGGCCCTCGCGGCCTTCGAGCACGGCTGCAGCGGTGAGAAGCCGGCCGTCGTGACCGGCGTCGTCGCCGAGAAGGACGGCAAGAAGTGGATCGTCGCCACGAAGATCGTGGAAGCGAAGAGCTAGCATCCGAGGCGCCGGGGGGCGGCGACGCTGCCCTCCGGCGTGCGCTCGGGCGCGCCCTGGCCCGGGCCGGCGGCGCGGTGAGTGTCCGACCCGGCGCCGGCAACCTGGTCCGCCGCGCAACGCCGGCGGACGGCGTCTCCCTCCCCTTCGTCGTCGAGGTCGAGGGGCTCCCCAACCTGCTGCACGAGTTCGTGCACTTCGTCCTGCGCCCGCCACTGGCGGTCGACCACGGCTTCGACTACGCGCTGATCCCGTTCGATACGGCGCGGCCGGAGCCGCGGCGCTGGCTGTGGGAGGAACTCGCCTGCTGCGTCGTGAGCTGCGCCTACCTGGCGGAGCAGCCGGCGCGGGTCGCGCCCTGGTTCGCCGAGCAGCTCGGGATCCAGCACCACTTCTACGGCGTCGATGGTCCCGAGCGGTTCCTGCCCCATGTCGCGGCGCTGGTCGCGACGCACGGCGCCGAGCTGGACGCCGTGATCGACGAGGCCTACGCCGCCGCGGCCGCGCACCTCGCGGCCGTCGGTGCCGATGACTCCGGCCCGCCGCGGCACCTCGCCTTCGCGCCGCTGTTCGCGGCGCTGTGCGCTACAACCCCGCCAGGATCTGCGCGAGGATGATCTTCGAGATCGTCGCCACGGGGTAGACTGCGGCGTAGGCGACGTTGGGCGTCTCCGACCCGGTGTGCGTGTTGGCGAACGACAGCGCCGCCGGCTGGGTGTGAATTCCCGCGACGAGCCCCAACGTCGTGATCATGTCGAAGCCGAAGACCCGGCGCGAGAGCAGGATCGCCGCGGTCGCCGACAGCACCGTGATCAGCCCGCCCGCCAGCAGCAGCGGCAGCCCCTGTTTCTCGAAGGTCGCGACGAAGGTCGCCCCGGCGCGCGTTCCGACACCGGCCAGGAACAGCAGGATCCCCAGCTGACGCAGCGTGAGCGAGGCGTTGGCCGGCATCGTCCAGACGATCGGCCCGGTCCGGCCCAGCCGGCCGAGGATCAGTCCGACGACCAGCGGGCCGCCGGCGAGGCCCAGGGACATCGTCTGGCCGCCCGGCAGCGGGATCGGGAAGGTCCCGAGGAAGACGCCCAGGATCAGCCCGAAGCTGAAGGACATGAAGTCGGTCTCGGTCAGGTCGCGCAGCGGGTCGCCGACGACCTGCGAGACGCGGTCGAGGTCGCGCGCGTGGGCCACCGCGCGGATGTGGTCGCCCAGCTCGAGCGTCGTGTCGGCCTCGGGCGTGATCGCGATCCCGCCGCGCCGGATCCGGCTGACCACGACCGGGCAGCCGCAGGCCGCGGACAGTTCGGACAGCTTGGTCCCGGCGACCTTGCGCTGGAGCACGACCAGGTCGCGGTGGGCGATGTCCGAACCGAAGCGTTCGCGGTGCTCGCCGACCAGCGGGCCGATCAGCAGCACGGCGCGCTCGATCGCGTCCGGCGGGCCGACGCCGACCAGCACGTCGTCGGCCTGCAGCGGCAACTCGGGGGTGACGAGGATCTCCTCCCCTTCCCCGCGGCGCTTCACGCGCGTGAAGACCATCCCGGTGAGCTCGGCGAAACGGGCCTCTTCGAAGGACTTGCCCACGAGCTGCGGGTTGGCCAGCCGCAGCTCGCGCGAGAGCAGGTCGTCGCCCAGACCGCTCGCGGCGCGCGCCCTCCGATCCTCCTCCTTGAAGTCGACCCGCGCAATCCGCGTCGCGACCTGCATCACGAGGATCAGCCCGACCACGCCCAGCGGGTAGGCGATCGAGTAGCCGACGGTCGGCCCGTCGGCGGCGCCGGCGGCCAGGACGCCGCGCAGCCGCTCGATCGCCGCCGCCAGCGCCGGCGTGTTGGTCAACGCGCCGCAGAAGAGCCCGGTCGCCACCGGGGCCCCGGTCGCCAGCACCAGGCCGGCGACCGCGGCGCCGACTGCGGCCACGGCCGGGATCAGCGTCCCGGCCAGCGTGAAGCGCAGCCCCTGGCGCCGGAAGAGGTTGAAGAACATCGGTCCCGACTGCAGCCCGATGATGTAGACGAACAGGATCAGCCCCAGCAGGTAGACGAACTCGGGCAGCACGAAGTGCCGTGGGTCGACGGCGCCGAAGACGAGGCCGACGAACAGCACCGCCGCCACCCCGAGCGAGAACCCCCGGAGGCGCACCGCGCCGAGGAACCAGCCGAGGCCGATCACCGCGAACAGCAGCGCGACGGGCGAACTGGCGAGCAGGTCGTAGAGGCCGGCGAGCACGGGGCGAATCCTCCGGGAGCAGCGCGTCAGGATACGGGAGCGCGGCCCCCTGCGGTAGCCCGTGGCGGGCTCGGTGCGCGGTGCGCGTCCCCGGGCGCACGGCGGCGCGACGCGGCCGCTCCCATCGCCCCTCCCTGCGGCTCACGGCGCGGCGAAGTGCACCGGCACTTCGCCGCGCAGGCTGCTGACCAGCCAGGCCGCTGTCGCGCGCGCCAGGTCGGTCGGCCGCAGCACCCGCTCGGCCACCGCCCCGCGCCCGAGCAGCTCACGGCGCAGCACGCCGCCCAGCAGGCCGCACGGACGCGGCGGCGTGAACCGGCCGCCGTCGAGGTCGAGCACCAGGTTCCCTCGCGTGAACTCTGTCAGCTCCCCCGACTCGTTGAGCAGCAGCACGTCGTGCACGCCGGGGTGCTCGGCGCGCCGCGTCTCGTAGACCGCGCGCTGCGTCGTCTTGTGGTGCAGGAAGAGGTCGTCGCGCGAGACCGGGCGCGGGCAGAGCGCGACCGGGAGCGGGCCGGCGGGCAGGGGCTCGAGCGGCAGCGCCTCGGCCCGCACCGCGCCATCCTCCGCCAGGACGAGGCGCAGCCGCCACACCCCGGGCTCCAGCCCGTCGATCCTCCGGCGCGCGGCGCCCTCGGCCGCCGCGGCATCGAAGGGCCACCCGAAGTAGCGGGCGGACGCCCCCAGCCGCGCGAGGTGCGCCGGCAGGCGGACGGCGCGGCCCGCCTCGACCCGCAGCGTCTCGAACAGCTCGAACGGCGGCGGCGGCGGCGCGAGCACGGCCGACTTCAGGCGAACTTCGCGGTACTCGGCGGCCGCATCCGAGCCCCAGGTGATCCCGGCTCCCACGCCGTACTCGACACGCCCGGTCTCGCGGTCGACGACGGCAGTCCGGATCGGGACCGAGAAGGTCGCGGCGCCGCCGGGGGCGACCAGCCCGATCGCACCGCAGTAGACCCCGCGCGGCGCGCGCTCGAGCGCGGCGATCGTGCGCATCGTGCTGGCCTTCGGCGCGCCGGTGACCGAGCCGCTGGGGAAGAGCGCGCGAAAGAGGTCGGCCAGGCCGGTGCCGGGTCGCAGTGTCGCGGTCACGCTCGAGGTCATCTGCAGCACCGTCGGGTAGCGCTCGACCTCGCACAGCGCGGGGACGGCGACGCTGCCGGTGGCGGCGACCCGGCCGAGGTCGCTGCGCATGAGGTCGACGATCATCACGTTCTCGGCGCGGTCCTTCTCCGACGCCGCCAGCGCCGCGGCGCGGGCGTCGTCCTCGTCCGGGAACCGGCCGCGCGCCGCCGTGCCCTTCATCGGGCGGACCGCGATCCAGTCCCCTTCCCGCCGGAAGAACAGCTCGGGCGAGGCCGAGGCGATCGCGAAGCGGCCGAGGTCGAGGTAGGCGGCGTAGCCGCCGCGCTGGCGCGCTGCCAGGCGCCGCCAGAGCGCAAGGGGATCGCCCGCGAAGGGCGCGGCGAGGCGCAGCGTCAGGTTGACCTGGTAGGTGTCGCCGCGGGCGATCGCCGCCCTCACGGCCGCGACCGCGTCGAGCCAGGCGGCCTCGCCGGTGTCGGGCTCCAACCGCTCGGCCGGGCCCGGCGACCGGGTTCCGGCCGGGACGGCGGCCGGCTCGTCCTCCGCCGCGTCGAACAGCGCGAACCACGCGGACGGCAGCGGCCCCGGCGGGTGCGTGACCAGCGCGGCGTCGAAGGCCGGGGCGGCCTCGTAGGCCACGAAGCCGGCGGCCCAGCGGCCCGTCGCGGCCGCGCGCTCGACCTCGCCGAGCAGCGCCGGCACCTCGTCCGGCGCGCGCGCCTCGAGCACCGCGACCGGGTCGGCGAAGCGCCGAGGTACGACCCGCCGCGCGGCATCCTCGAAAAGGAAGAGGGCGGCGGGCACGGCGCGGCTCACCTGGGCAGGAGAGCCCTGGTCTCCTCGAGCGTGCGGCGCGCGATCTCCGCCTGGACCGCGCGCACCGCGTCCGGGGCCGGCGCCGTCGCGCGCCACGATGCGAGCGCCCGCTCCGCCGTCTCGACGTTCTTCCGCTCGATCGCCAGCAGCCCGTCCACGACGCGCCGCACGTTCGCGCGCAACGCGTCGACGCGGACGAAGCGCTTCAGTTCGCCGCGCGTGGCCGGGTAGAAGACCGCCTTCACCGCGTCGAAGGCCCGCGTCAACGGGGCGGGCTCGGGCGACGCGGCGAGTTCGGCCGGGACGCTGCGGGCCGCGACCCAGGCCGGGACCGCGACGCCGGTGACCGGTTGACCGAGGATCACCCAGGCGGTCGCCAGCAGCGGGCTCTCGCCCGGCCGGACCCCGGAGATCACGAAGGCGGACGCAGTCGCGTCGCGACAGATGCTGTCGCCGATGTAGGCGTAGGGCCCGGCCGGCGGCGCCGGGCCGAGCGGGTCGCTGCCCAGCGCCTCGTTGGCCAGGTCGCGTGTGACCCGCGCGAGGAGCAGCGGCGTGTCGAGCGTCCCGGCCTCGGCCGCCGCTTCGAGCAGCGTGCCGGCGCGACGGCGCCGCAGCGTCCCCGAGCCGCGCTGGTCGTCTCCCGAGTCGCTGTAGTTGCTGCGCACGAGCAGCCCGCGCGGCGCGAGCGCCCTGTCGGTCGCGTCGAAGCGCCGGTAGGCCTTGCGCGAGGTCTCGAAGTAGGCCGCGCCGCCCCGCGCGTCGATCGTGCCGAAGTTCGAGGCGACGGCGCGGCCGCCAGGGTTCGTCCGGTCGAGCAGGGCCTGGAACTCGTCGAGGCTGGCGCAGGTCTGCAGCGCGAGCCGCATGAACTCGCCGTCGGCCTCCTCGTCGTCCTCCTCGATGTTGTAGGAGGCGGAGTTCATGATCGCAAAGCCAGCGTCGTTGACGCCGGCCCAGATCTTCATCCCGGCGGCGTCCCCGGTGTCGACCAGCCCGACGAAGGCGTGCCGGCCGTCCGCGTTGTAGACGAGCTGGTTGGCCAGGTTGTCGGCGTCGCGGTTCTTCCAGAGGATCGGGCGGCCGTCGGCGGTCGCGGCGCCCGAGATCACCGCGGTGGTGCAGCCGAGGACGGCGGGAGGCAAGCCGGCGGCCGCGAGAAGCGCGAGGCCGGCGGTCAGCGCCGGCAGACCGCGGCCGGTGGGACGGGGCGACATGATCGGTCTCCTATCGAGTGGGCAGTCTATCCGATCGCATCCGGGCCCAGCCGCCGCCCGGCCCCGCCGTCACGGACCCTCCCGCCCCCCGGGCGGCCGTGGAATAATGCTGCCCCTTCCAAGTGTAAGAAGAACGGGGGTCACGATGCGGATCGGAATGCGGTCGGCCCTGGCGGCCGGCGGGGCGGGACGGAGGGGGCTGGCGATCGTCCTGGCCGGGTTCCTCGCGGTCATGCCTCCGGTCCCGGCCAGCGCGTCGCCGGTCGATGCGGCCGCGGCCGAGAGCTCGCTCTCGGACCCCTTCCCGTCGAGCCTCTATGTCGAGCGCGACGTCAAGGTGGCGGCGCGCCGCTCGGGCGTGATCGAGAAGGTGCTGGTCGACCGCGGGCAGTCGGTGCGCGCCGGCCAGGCGCTGGCCATGCTCGAGACCGACCTCGCGACGCACGAGGTCGAACTGGCGCAGGAAGAGCTGCGGCTCGCGGAGACCGAGCTGCAGCGCGTCGCGCCGCTGGCCTCGTCGGGGATCGTCTCGCAGCAGGAGCTGCAGCAGAAGCAGATCGACCGCGACCTGGCGAAGACGCGGCTCGCCCGCGAGAAGGCGATGCTCGACCGCTGCACGGTGCAGGCGCCGTTCGCCGGCGTGGTCGCGGAGCGCTGGGCGGTTCTCGGCGAGCGGGTCCAGGAGGATGACAACACGCCGCTGTTCCGCGTCGTCGCCTCCGGGCCGCTGCGGGCGCGCGTCGACCTGCCGGAGGCGATGCTGGCCCGCGTCGCGGTGGGCGGCCGGGCGGCAGTCACGCTCGACCGCGATCCGGGCACGGTCCACTCCGCACGGGTGGTCTTCGTCAGCCCATCGGTCGACGCGGCCAGCGGGACCGCGCCGGTGATCGTCGAGCTGCCGGCGGCCGGTCCCGCGCTGCGCCCCGGCTCGGCGGTGACGGTGCGGCTGGCGCTGGGTACGGGCACGGCGGCTGGGGGGCGGAGCGGGCGATGAGCCCGCGCCTCGCGGCGCGCAGCGGGGCGCGGCGCCGGCCGCCGGCAGCCCACGCGGCCCCGAACCTGCTGGTCCACGAGCTGAAGCACCTCGCGGGCCGGCTGCAGTTGCTGAACGAGAACCTGGCCGGCCACTTCGGCGACCCCGCTTTCCGGGCAAGCGCGTGGGAGCTGCTCGACGACACCGTCCGCCAGTTGCGCCGCCTCGCCGCGGAGATGCACGAGCGCGAGGGCCGGCTGATGGTCAAGCTGCGCGTCGACCTCAACGAAATCCTCGACGACGCGCTGGCCTCCTGCCACCCCGACCTCGCGGGGGCGGTCGAGCTGGAAGAACGCCTGACCGAGCTGCCGCCGATCTGGGGCGATCGGTTCCTGCTGCGCCGGGCCTTCTCCTGCACGATCGAGAACGCGCTCGAGGCCATGGCGGGGCGCGGGACGCTGCTCGTCGCGTCGGGCGTCGTGCGGCGCGGCGGGCGGTCGCGTCTGCTGGTCGAGTTCATCGACGACGGGCCCGGGATGTCGGCCGAGTTCAAGCGCCGGCTGCTGACCCGGCAGTTCGCGAGCGGCAAGGCCGACGGGCTCGGGCTGGGGGTTTACACGGTGCGGCAGGTCGTCGCGCTGCACGGCGGGACCGTCCGGATCACGAGCGCCCCGGGTGCCGGGACCGAGGTCCGCTTCTACTTTCCCGTGGACGAGGAGTGACGGGTGCCCGGGTCGCGCACCTTGCTGCTCGTGGTCGAGGACGACCGCCTGCACGCCGACCAGCTGCGGTGGGCGCTCGGCGAGCACTACGCCCTGCAGTTCGCGGCCGACCGCGACTCCGGGGTCGCTGCGCTGGCCGAATCCGCACCCGACCTCGTGCTGCTGGACCTGTGCATGCCGCCGGAGATGTCCCCCGAGGCCGGGCTCGCGGTCCTGCGCGCGGTCCGCGCGCGGGATCCCGACACGCCGGTCGTCGTGATGTCCGCGCTGGAGGAGCGCGAGCCGGCGCTGCGCGCGGTCGAGCAGGGGGCCTGGGACTTCTTCACCAAGCCGATCGACGTCGCGGCGCTGAAGGTCGTTTTCTCGCGGGCGCTCGAGCGGCAGGCGCTGGCCCGCGAGAACCGGCGCCTGCGGGCCGACCTCGAGCAGCGCTTCCAGGTCGAGGGGATCGTCGGCGCCTC
The DNA here is from genome assembly GCA_025456425.1 of Acidobacteriota bacterium. Lineage (GTDB taxonomy): Bacteria > Acidobacteriota > Polarisedimenticolia > J045 > J045 > JALOKP01. The sequence goes on from JALOKP010000009.1 coordinate 44,897, forward strand.
GCCGGCGATGGTCCGCGTCCTGGAGGCGATCCGGCGGGTCGCGGACAGCCCGGTCACGGTCACGATCGAGGGGGAAAGCGGGACCGGCAAGGAACTCGTGGCGCGCGCGATCCACTACTCGGGGGCGCGGCGCAACGGGCCGTTCGTGGCGGTGCACTGCGCGGCGCTGCCCGACTCGCTGGTCGAGTCGGAGCTGTTCGGTCACGAGAAGGGGGCCTTCACCGGCGCCGACGCGCCGCGCGTCGGACGCTTCGAGGCAGCGCGCGGCGGAACGCTCTTCCTGGACGAGATCGCGACGCTGCCGCCGGCCGTGCAGGTCAAGCTGCTGCGCGTGCTCGAGGAGCGTGCCGTCGTCCGGCTCGGCTCGAACGAGCTGCGGCCGGTCGACATCCGGCTGGTCGTCGCCACCAACGAGAGCCTCGAGGCCCGCGTCGCGCGAAAGGAGTTCCGCGAGGACCTGCTCTTCCGGATCCGAGGCTTCCCGATCCTGGTCCCCCCGCTGCGCGAACGGCGCGAGGACATCCCGCTGCTGGCCGAGCACTTCCTGCGCACCGCCTGCGAGCGCGACGGACGGCCCGCCAAGCACCTCGACCCCGAGGCGCGGCGCGAGCTGACGGCCCGGCGCTGGCCCGGGAACGTCCGCGAGCTGCTGCACGCGATGGAGAACCTGGCGCTCACGGTGGACCGGGAGACGGTGCGGCCGGAGGACCTGCCTCCGCCCCCGGAATCGCTGCCGCCGCTGGGGGCGATGAACGAAGCACCGTCCGACTTCAGGACGGCCGTCCTGCGCTTCGAGCGCCAGCTGCTCGAGGGGGCGATCGCCCGCGAGGGCGGCGTGAAGGCCCGGGCCGCCCGGGCGCTCGGGCTCGATCCGGCCCAGATGAAGTACCTGGTCCGGAAGCACGGGCTGAAGTAGGCGTCGGAGCGGCCGCCGAGTGGGTGAATTTTTCACCCTCTCCTGGATGAAGAATTACCCCTGGCCTCGTACAAACTAGTATTCAATGTCGCTTCTGCGGGATGTCATCTATATTAAAATGAACGACTTAACGGTCCGAGAAGCCTAGCGCGCGGGATGGCACGCGGCGTGCATATTGGTCTGCGTCCACCAGATGGGACGGGAGACCAGACGATGAGCAAGCCCAAGAGCGTGACGATCAAGTTGACCGAGAAGCAGCGCACCCAGATCAAGTCCGCCACCGGCGTCGACCACTCCGAGATCCGCGTCGAGTCGTTCGACGGGAAGGTCGGGAACGAACTCGCCGCCAAGACCCCGCTCCGCGCCAAGTCCCCGCTCGCGGGCAAGAGCGCGCTGGCCAAGAAGAACCCGCTGGCCGCCAAGAGCGCGCTGGCCAGGAAGAACCCGCTCGCCGCCAAGAGCGCGCTGGCCAAGAAGAACCCGCTCGCTTCCAAGGCCGCTCTGGCCTCGAAGAGCGCCCTCGCCTCCAAGTCGGCGCTGGCCTCCAAGAGCGCCCTCGCTTCGAAGAGCGCCCTCGCCTCCAAGTCGGCGCTGGCCTCCAAGTCGGCCCTGGCCTCCAAGAGCGCCCTGGCCTCCAAGAGCGCCCTGGCCTCCAAGAGCGCACTCGCCTCCAAGTCGGCGCTGGCTTCCAAGAGCGCCCTCGCTTCGAAGAGCGCCCTCGCCTCCAAGTCGGCGCTGGCTTCCAAGAGCGCCCTTCGGAAGTCCTTCTAGTCCGGGCGATCGCTCGAGATGGAACGCGGCGGCCACCGGCCGCCGCGTTCCTTTTTTCCGGCGCCACCGCGCCCTACCAGACCACGGTCGAGATCCAGCGCGAGAAGCTCCACCAGAGCTGGCCCAGCGCGCTGCGGGACGGCCCCGAGAACTGCACGGCGCCGCTCATCCCCGGACGCAGCTGCTCGCCGGGATTGTCGACCTCGACCAGGACGCGCACCTGTCGGGCCCGCCGCACCAGGTCGAGGTGGGCGCCGCCCCCTTCCGGATCGACCGCCACCGGCGCGACGTCCCGGACGGTGGCGCGCAGGGTGCGGCCGGGCAGCGACTCGGCGCGGATCCGTGCCGGCGCGCCCACCCGGACCTCCTCGATGTCCCGCTCCGAGAGCCGGGCCGCCAGTCGAGCCCGCGCCAGGCCGTCGATCACGCAGACCGTCTCTCCTTCCGCGAGCTGGCGGCCCGCCATCTCCTCGACGCGGTAGGTCGACACGATCCCGGCGATCGGCGCGGCCAGGACCAGCCGGCCCTGCCGCGCTTCGAGCATGGCCAGCCGGCTCTCCGCCGCCCGCGCCAGCTCGCGCGCCGCCGCCTCGGAGGCCGCATCCCGCGCGTCGCGCGCGCGGGAGGCCTCGCGCAGCGCGCGCACCCGGGCCGACTCCGCCGCGGCCCGGTCGGCTTCCAGCTCGGGGCTGGCCAGCCGCGCCAGCTCGGCCCCCACGGCGACGCGGTCCCCCTCGCGCACGGCGACCGAGGTGACGAGCGCGTCCGACGGGACCCGCACCACGGCCCGCTCGGCCGGCTCGACGACGAAGGGCCCGGTGATCCGCGTCGGCAGCGGCACGAGCAGCAGCGCCGCGGCCAGCAGCACCACCGCGATCGCCACGCTCGCCTTTCCCTGGGCCGTCGCCAGCCACTCGCGCTTGTCGAGCCAGAGGTGGCGCACGAACCGGCCGAAGGCCTTGAGCTTGCTGCGCAGCAACCAGTAGAAGAACAGCCCCAGCGCGATGTAGCCGGCGGGGCCGAGCCAGCCGACGAACCAGCGTTCCAGGAAGTGGTAGATCACCGCGATCATCAGCACCATGTAGAGAACCGCGGCGACGCCGTAGACCAGGTAGATCCGCCGCCGGCGGCGCGAGATCGCATGCTCGGGTACCTCGAGCCGCAGCACGTGCTTCTTGAACAGGCCGCCGATGTACTCGAAGCTCTCCTCCCGCAGGTTCGGCACGTCGAGCCAGTCCATCAGCAGGTAGTAGCCGTCGAGCTTGAGCAGCGGGTTGACGTTCAGCACGATCACCGAGAGGCCCGTGAAGAAGACGAGGGTCAGCGCCAGATCGTGAACCCACGACTCGGCCGGCGTGGCAAGCCAGACTACCGTGGCCACCGACGCGAGCATCAGCTCGAAGTAGGGCCCCCCGAAGGTCGAATAGAGACGGTGCGACTGCTTCTCGAACAGGTACGAGTCGTCGATGTTGCAGTAGAAGGCGGGCTGGAAGTAGAAGATCATGAAACCGATGTCGTGCACCTCGCCGCCGAAGCGCTTGCAGGTGAAGCCGTGGCCGAACTCGTGCCAGATGCTGACCCCGGCCAGCAGCGCGAAGAACCCGACCCAGCCCCAGGCGGTCTTCTCCTTGAAGTTCCAGAGCTCGAAGAAGCCGCTCCAGTACAGGTCCCAGTGATAGACCAGGAAACCGAGCATCACGGCGAAGATCGCCATCCACGGCAGCACGAACCAGGGGGACCAGACCCAGCGGATCCAGGGAATGACCCGGTCCATGATCGCGTTGGGGTCGAACAGCGGGATGTGGACCTGGAAGATCGTCGAGCGCTCGGCGTCGTAGAATCGCCGCTTCCGCATCGTCTTCAGCTTGTCCATCATCACCAGGTGCCGCTCGCGTTCGCCGCGCTCGAGCAGGTCCAGCCCCTTCAGCGCCTCGAGGTAGTCCTGCACGAAGGCCTCGGTCAGCGGCCGCTGGGGGTTCTTCGCGCTGAACTCGCGCGCGATCTCCTCGGGCGTGCGCGAGCCGTCGATCAGCGCCAGCAGGTCGTCCTCCCACGGCTCGAACTTGAAGAACTTCTGCGTCGCGCCGTCCTTGACGATGACGTAGTCCTCCTCGCGGGTCGCGAGGCGGCGGTAGACGACACCCGGCTTCAGGCGCGGCCGCGCTGCGGCGGGGTTCACGGCAGCCAGCCCCAGATCGCGTTCCACGCCCAGCGGGCGGGGCGACGGAACAGCACGCGCCCCAGGCTCGCGCGCCCGCTGTCGATCTTGGCCCGGCCGGTCATGCCCGAGCGCAGCCCCTCCGGCTGCCCGTCGAGGCGGGCCCGGACCGTGAAGACCCGGCCGGCGTCGGCGTCGTCGGTCGCGACCACGCCGACCTGCTCCACCGCGGCCCGGACGCGCGTCGTCGGGAGCGCGTAGAGCCGGACCTTCACCGGCATCCCCGGCGCCACCAGTCCGGCGTCGCGCTCCGGGACCAGGACCTCGATCTCCTGGCGGTCGATCTGGACGATGTCGCAGAAGACCTCGCCGCGCGCCAGCTTGAGCCCGGCCCGGTCCTCGATCCGGGGGGTCGCGACGACGCCGGACGCACGGGCGCGGATCCGCATCCGTGCCAGGTCGGTCTCCCAGCGCTCGACCTCGGCGGCGAGGCCGGCCAGCCGTGCCGCCTCCGCGGACGCCCCCGCTGCGTCCGCCTCGGCGCGGCGCGCGGCCAGCGCGCGCTCGGCGATCGCGCGGCGAGCGCGGGCCTCGGCCAGGCCGGCCTGGATCTCGACGTCGTCGAGGCGCGCGAGTTCCTGGCCGGCCTCGACCGCGTCCCCCTCGCGGACCAGGACCTCGACCACCCGCCCGCCGGTCTCGGCCGCGGCCGGCACGCGACGCTCGGGCAGGACGCGGGCATCCCCCGCGATCCGCAGCGGAACCGGCAGGAACAGCAGCGCAAGGGCTGCCAGCGCCGCGCCCGCCAGCCAGGTCGCCCGCGCCCGGCCGAGCTTCTCCAGCCGCGCGGTGGTCCGCGCCAGCGGCTGCATCACCTGCCGCATCGGCATCTGGTCGAACAGCGCCGCGTTGCGCAGCGCGACCGTGGCCTGCGCGCCGAGCAGCTGCGCGGCCTCGATGTCGCGCGCCGAGAAGGCGTACGCCGCGGCCGACTCGAGGACCCAGGTCCCGAGCCGTCCCGCTTCGTCGGCCAGCGGCACGGCCAGGAAGCTGCGCATCCCGCTGCGCTCGAAGTAGGCCCGGAACTTCTCCCGCGTCTCGGGGCGGTCGCTGTCGATCGTCCCGTCGTCCTCCTGGACCACGTAGAGCCCCTCCTCCAGCCCGGCGGTCCACTCCAGCAGCCCCTTCAGCTCCTTCATCTCGGCCAGCGACTCGTCGACGAAGGTCTGGCCGCTGACGGCGGCGATCTCGAAGCGGCTGCCGCGCCGCACCCCGACCGCCGAGCGCTCGAAGGAGAGCAGCTCGGCCGGCCGGTGCACCAGCGTGAAGGCCACCTTCTTCGCGTCGAGCTGGGAGGTGAGTTCCTGCGACACGCCGAGCAGCTCTCCCAGGTCCGCCGCGCGGCGCTCGGCGTCGAGTCGCCGCGCGTTGACGAGCGCGATCGCCGCGGTGGCGGCGATCTCCTGCAGGAAGGTCAGGTCGTCGCCGTCCAGCGGGTCGCCGTTGGCGCGGTTGACGACCTCGATCGCCCCCACGGCGTCGCCCTCGGCGGTGACGATCGGGACGCAGGCGGCGCTCGCGATCTCGAGCCCGGCGTCGACGTCGGGACGCGCCTCGAGGTCCGGGACCGCCTCGGCCTCGCCTGCGAGCATCGGTTCGCCGGCAGCCAGCGCCGCCCCGACCAGCCCTTCCGCGGCGGGCAGTTCCCAGCCGGCGACGATCTCCGCCGCGGTCCCGGCCGCGGCCGCGACGCCGACCGACTCGCGGTCGGCGCCGAGCAGCCAGAGATAGGCCTGCTCGACGTCGAGCGCGGCCTGCACGCGGTTGACGATCACGCCGGTCAGGTCGCCCAGCTCGACCGTCGCCGCGAACGAGCGCCCGATGTCGTAGAGCCGGGAGAGGCGCTCGATCACCTCGATCATGTCCTGCTGCGCGCGGTCGCGCTCGCGGACCGCGGCCAGCGCCGATTCGGCGGCACCCAGCGGCTCGGCCGCGGAGGCGGCGTCGGCGGTCGCGTAGGCCCCGTCGGCGCGACCGCGCTCGAGCAGCTCGATCACGCCGAACGGACGGCCCGAGGCCCGCAGCGGCAGCACCAGCCGGGAGCGGAAGCCGGCGTCGTCCGCCGCCACCGCGACCGGGGCGTCGAACGCCATCGCGCGTGCCGCGGCGTCGGGCGGCTCGTCGCCGGCGGCGCGCGCCTCCGCCGGCCAGGCACCGGCGAACCGAAACCCGCGGTGCCGGTCGAAAACGAAGACCCGGACGCTTTCGGCACCCAGCAGCGCCCCGACTGCCCGCGCCAGGGCCCCCGCGGCCTGCGCCTCCCCGGATGCCCGCGCCAGTTCTCCCGCGAGCCGCCAGACCGACCGGGTGTCACCTCCCGGACTGCCCATCACGCGCCTCCTTCGGACGGGAGAGTCTAGCCGCGTTGGGGGGTCGAATAAACCGCGAAACCGGCTGAATTAGCCGGAATGGGAGGCGGTTTGACGGAGGGGGAGCCGGGGGAAGGACGGCAGGACGGGCCCGGGGTTCGGAAATCCCGCAGGGTAACGGGAGCGCGCACAACTCCGGCCCCGGGCCCGTCCCCCCGAAAGTGTCCGGCAGCGCCCCGGGCTCGGCGAAGCCGTCGGGGGGGACGGGAAAGCGGTCTTCGCGCGCTCCCAGGGCACTACCGGAGTACGGGAGGATGGTGCCCTGCGCGGGACCGGGGCGCCGTGGCCCGGGGCGCCAAGTTCCTGATCCGGTGCGCCAGAGTTCGGCCCGCCGCGGGGTGGAGCGGAAGGGCCCGGAGCCGGGCGGAGGCCCCCGCGGGTGGCGGCGGCGCCCGCTCAGTGCCGCGACACGCGAAACCTCCGCGGCGACTCGCCGTGCCAGCGGCGGAAGGCGCGGTGGAAGGCGCTCGGGTCGGAGTACCCGAGCAGGTAGGCGACCTCGTAGACAGCGACGTCGCGCTGGTCGAGCAGGCGCCGCGCCAGCCCCCGCCGGAACGAGTCGAGGACCTCCTTGAAGCTCGTCCCCTCCTCGGCCAGCCGGCGCTGGAGACTGCGGCCGCTGAGGCCGAGCCGCGCCGCCACGGTGCCGATCGCGGCGTTGCCGCCCGGCATCTCCTGCCAGAGCACGCGGCGCACGCCGTCGGCGGTGCTGTCGTCCCGCGACAGTTCCTGGCGGGCCTGCTCCGCCAGGCGGTCGAGGTAGCCCAGTAGCGTCGGGTCGGCGGTGGCGATCGGCAGGTCGAGGTCGGAGCCGCGCAGCACGAGCCGGGGCGCCTTCGCTTCGAAGCGCAGCGGGCAGCGGAAGAGGCGTCGGTGGGTCGCGGTGTCGGCCGGAGCGGGGTACGGGAAGTGCGCCTCGAGCGGGGACAGCTCGCGCTGCATCACGATCCGGATCCCCGACAGGAGCGCGTAGAGCCGGAAGTCGACCGGCGGCCGGACCGGCTCGTACAGGAACGCGCGCTGCAGCTCGACCTCGGCGCGGTCCTCGCGGCGGCGCACGGCCACGACGAGGTCCTCCGCCACGATCTGGCTGTAGCGCGCCAGGCGCCGCAGCGCCTCGCCCAGCGTCCCCGACAGCCGCACCGTGTACGAGACCAGCCCCAGGTCGCGCATCACGCGGTTCTCGGCCACGAGCATCCCGACCGCGGGGTCGGGCACGCGTTCGGCGATCACGGCCCACAGGCGGCGCAGCTTGGCGATCGCGACCCGGGCATCCGGGTCGTTCAGCTCGGTCTCGCGGAAGCCGGCCTGCCGCAGCAGGTCGTCGGGGTCGAGCCCGAAGCGCGCCGCCCCCCGCGCGATGAACAGCGGCAGCCGGGCGATCGCGGTCTGGTCGTGGTCGGCCACGCGGCGCTCCTCAGAAGAACCAGGCCCAGGCCAGCACCCCGACGAGCACCGCCGCCAGCGCGAGCTTGCCGGCCGTCCCGAGCAGGAAGCCGATCGCGACCCCGGCCCCCGCGCGGGCTGCGCGCTTGAACTCCGGGTCGCGCGCGTACTCCAGCGCGAAGGCCCCGACCGGCGGCCCGAGCAGGATCCCGGGCAGGCCGAAGAAGAGCCCGGCCACCAGCCCCAGGCCGGCCCCGGCGAGTCCCCACGCGGAAGCACCCATCTTCCGCGCGCCCAGCAGCGAGGCGACCCAGTCGACGACGGTCATCAGCAGCGCGAGGACCAGCGTGACGACGATCGTCGGCCAGCCGATCCGTTGGAACCCCTCGGCCCACGCGATCAGGACGACCCCGAGCACCAGGAACAGCGCACCCGGCAGGGCGGGCACGACGAGCCCGGCGATGCCGAGCCCGACGAGCAGGAGGCCCGCGAGGTAGAGCGCGAGGGTCACGGTGCGGCGGCGCCGGGGCGGGCCGTCAGAGCCGCCGCCCGGAGACCGCGGCCTGCACCCGCCCCGCCAGGCCCTTCAGCGTGAAGGCGAAGACGATGTTCACGATCCCGATCACGAGCGCGACTGCCGGGCGAGTACCGACATCGGGCGTGTCCTCCGCGAGAAAGGAACTCTCCCGGCTCGGGCCGGGATCGGCAGAGTAGCACATGGCTCGGAGGACGCGGCGCGCGCCTCCAGTTTCAGTGCGGGGGGCCGCTCACGGTCGCCCGCTTCGGATGGACGAGCCGCTCGAAGTCGTCGAGGGCCATCTCGACGACCTCGGTGTGGTCGCCGCCGTTGAAGGCGATCCGGTCGTTGTGGAAGACCCGGTCGTCGACCACGACCGGAACGCCGTAGAGGTTGCCGAAGGGCGGCATCGCCCCCAGGTCGCAGTCCCGGAACAGGCCGGCGAACTCCCGCTCGTGCTCCAGCACGGCGTCCTGGGCGTGCAGCGCCGTCTTGAGCCGGCTGACGTCGATGCGGTCGTTGGCCGTCGTGACGACCATCGTGTGCTCGCCGTCGACCCGGACCATGACCGGCTTGAGCATCTTCGCGCCCTGCACGTGCGCGCGCTCGGCGACGCGCTGCGCGGTGTAGGCCGGCGTGTGCACGGTGACGGTGTAGTGGACGTGGTGGTCGTCGAGGAACGACTTCAGGCGTTGGCACAGTGGCATCGGGCCCTCCTCGCTCGCGCGCCGGGGCGGCGCGGGACGAGGCGCGCGCCCCGATTCGAGATCGATTATGCGCTCCAGTACCCTGCGCGGACGGGGGCTTACCGAGAGCGGCTCCGGGTGCGGCGAAGCGGGCGGGCGGCCCGCTACGCCAGCTCGAGCAGGGCGTCCCCCAGGCGCTCGACCTCGTCCATGGTGTTGTAGTGCAGGAATCCCGCCCGCAGCACGCCCTGCGGCTCGAGCCCCAGCGCCTCGGTCAGCGCGAGCGCGTAGAAGTTGCCGCTCCAGGTGAAGATCCCGCGCCCCGCCAGGAAGCGCGCCAGCTCGGACGGCGTCCGGCGCGCGTGGGTGAAGGCGAAGGTCGGGGTCCGCTCGGCGACGCGCGCCGGGTCGGCGATCCCGTGGAGCGCCAGCCCGGGCACCGCCGCGAGCCGGTCCAGCGCGCGGCGCGACAGCTCCTGCTCGTGGGCCTCGATCCCCCGGAAGGCGGCCTCGATCGCCTCCCGGCGGCCGGCCGCCGCCGGCTCGAGCGCGCGCCCGAGGTCGGCCAGGTACTCGATCGCGGCCAGCGTCCCGGCGATCCCCTCGTGGTCCAGCGTCCCCGTTTCCCAGCGAACCGGCAGCGCCTCCGAGGCGGGCCGGACCTTGTAGGCGGGCAGGGTCTCGAGCAGCTCGCGCCGGCCCCAGAGCAGGCCGACGTGCGGCCCGAAGAACTTGTAGGCCGAGCAGGCCAGGAAGTCGCAGCCCAGGGCCGCGACGTCGACCCGCGCGTGAGGGGCCAGGTGGACCGCGTCAAGAAGGACCAGCGCGTCGACGGCGTGGGCCAGCTCGGCGACGCGGGCCACGGGCTGGATCGTGCCGATCGCGTTCGAGGCGCAGCCGGCCGCGACCAGCCGGGTGCGGCGCGACAGCTTGCGGGCCAGGTCGTCGAGGTCGAGCGTGCCGTCGCGCCGGATCTCGACGAAGGCCGCCGAGGCCCCGGCGTCGCGCGCCGCGAGCAGCCACGGGGCGACGTTGGCGTCGTGGTCGGCGCGCGTGACGAGGACCTCGTCCCCGGGACTCCAGGTCCGTCCGAGCGCGCGCGCCAGCGCCATCGTCAGCGTCGTCATGTTGGCGCCGAACGCGATCTCGCCCGGGTCGTCCGCTCCCAGCAGGTCAGCCGCGGCGGCGTGGGCCTCGTCGAGCATCGCGTCGGTCTCGACGCTGGTGACGAAGACGCCGCCGGAGTTGGCGTTCCGGTCCCGCAGATAGCCCGCCACCGCGTCGATCACGCGCTGCGGGACCTGGCTGCCGCCCGGACCGTCGAGAAACGCGGCGGGAAGCTCGCCGACCCGGCGCGCGAGCGACGGGAACTGCGCACGGACCCGCTCGACGGGAAACGGCGGCATCGCAGGACTCCTCTCTCGCGCGCAGTATAGGCGGGCCGCCCGATCTCCCCGATAATCGGCGGCCCGCGAGGACACCTGTGACCCGCCCACTCCGAAGCCGTCTCCCTCTGTCCCTGGCCCTGCCTTCCTTGCTCCTGCTGGCCGCACCGCCGGGGGTCCGCGCCGCGGACGCACCGCCCGTCGCCCTGGTCGGCGTGCGGATCCTGCCGGTCGCGGGGTCGCCGATCGACGACGGCGTGCTGGTCGTCGCGGGCGGCCGGGTCGCTGCGCTCGGCCCCCGGGGTACGGTCGCCATCCCGCCCGGCGCCGAGGTGCGCGAACTTCCGGGGCGCGTCGTGATCCCGGGCCTGGTCGACACCCACAGTCACATCGGCGGGGTCGGCGGGGCGGACGGAAGCGGGCCGCTCCAGCCCGAGGTCCGGATCTACGACTCGCTCAACCCGCTCGACCCGGGCTTCCGGCGCGCCGTCGCCGGCGGGATCACGACCATGAACGTGATGCCGGGCTCGGGCCACCTGCTCTCCGGCCAGACGGTCTACCTGAAGCCGCGCGGCGGCGTGACGATCGACGCCTTCTTCATCGCGCACCCCGACGGCACCCCGGCGGGCGGGATGAAGATGGCCAACGGCACGAATTCGATGCGCGAGCCCCCCTTCCCCGGCACCCGCGGCAAGTCGGCGGCGCTGGTCCGCGAGCTGTTCGTCCGGGCGCAGGAGTACCGGGAGAAGACCGGTCAGCGGGACCCCGCGAAGCGGCCGGCGCGCGATCTCGGCCTCGATGCGATGCTCGAGGTGCTCGACGGCACGCGGATCGTGCAGTACCACTCGCACCGCGCCGACGACATGGTGACGGTGCTGCGGCTGGCGCGGGAGTTCGGCTTCAGGCCCGTCCTGCACCACGCCAGCGAGGCCTGGAAGATCGCCCCGGAGATCGCGGCGGCGGGGATCCCCGTCTCGGCGATCCTGGTCGACAGCCCGGGCGGCAAGCTCGAGACGCGCGACCTGTCCTTCGCCACGCCGGGCGTGCTGGAGCGAGCCGGCGTGACGGTCGCGCTCCACACCGACGACTGGATCACCGACTGCCGCTTCTTCCTGCGGATGGGGGCGATTGCCGTGCGCGGCGGGATGACGCGCGAGGGGGCGCTGCGCGCGCTGACGCTGTCCGGGGCCGAGATCCTGGGGCTCTCGGACCGCGTCGGCTCGCTCGCGCCCGGGAAGGACGCCGACTTCGTCGTGCTCGACGGCGACCCGTTCGGCGTCCGGACGCAGGTGCTGGAGACCTGGATCGAGGGGCGGAAGGTCTTCGACCGGAGCCTGCCGGCCGACCGGCTCCACGCCACCGGCGGCTTCGGCGCCGGGAGCGAGCGCAAGCCCTACCTGTGCTGTGCCGACGAAGCGGCGCTGGCCGCCGGGGAGGCCCAGTGAGCGCGCGCCGGTTCGCCGCCTCGCTGGCTGCCGCCGCCGCGGTCGCGGGCGCGTCGACCGTCCCGGCCGCGGCCCAGGTCGCGGTGCGCGGCCGGCTGATCCACACGATGGCCGGCACGCCGATCGCGGACGGGGTCGTGGTGGTGACGGACGGCCGGATCGCCGCGGTCGGCCCGGCGGCGACGACGCCGGTCCCGGAAGGCTACCGCGTGATCGAGGCGGCGGTCGTGACGCCCGGGCTGATCGATGCGCGCTCGGTCGTCGGACTGTCGGGGCTGCTCAACCAGAAGCAGGACCAGGACCAGCTCGAGCGCTCCGCCCCGCTGCAACCCGAGCTGCGCGCGCTCGACGCCTACAACCCGCTCGACCCGCTCGTGGCCTGGGTCCGCGGCTTCGGGGTCACGACGCTGCACACCGGCCACGCGCCGGGCGAGACCGTCTCCGGCCAGACGATGATCGTCCGGACGGCGGGACGAACCGCCGACGCGGCGCTGGTGCGCGAGCCGGCCGCGGTCTCCGTCTCGCTCGGTCCGACCGCCACGAAGAACGAGGGAAAGTCGCCGGGCACGCGCGGCAAGCAGGCGGCGCTGCTGCGGGCCGAGCTGGTGCGGGCCCGGGAGTACCGCGACAAGCTGCGGGCCGCGGCACCCGGGGCACGGCCTGAACGCAACCTCCGGCTCGAGGCGCTGGCCCGCGCCCTGGACGGCGAGCTGCCGCTGCTGGTCTACGCGCACCGCGCGCAGGACATCGCCACCGCGCTGCGGATCGCGCGCGAGTTCGAGGTCCGGGTCTGGCTGGAAGGGGCGGCCGAGAGCTACCTGCTGCTGCCGGAGATCGCGGCGGCCGGCGTCCCCGTGATCGTCCATCCGACGATGGCGCGGGCCTGGGGCGAGCTGGAGAACGCCACCTTCGAGACCCCGGCCGCGCTGCGCCGCGCCGGGATCCCGGTCGCGTTCCAGAGCGGCTACGAGAGCTACGTCCCGAAGACCCGCGTCGTGCTGTTCGAGGCCTCGGCCGCGGTGGCCCACGGCCTGGCCCCGGACGACGCGCTGGCGATGCTGACGATCGACGCGGCGCGGATCCTGGGGATCGCCGATCGGACCGGCTCGCTCGAGCCCGGCAAGGACGCGGACCTCGCCCTCTACGACGGCGACCCGCTCGAGTACACCTCGCACTGCACCGGGGTGCTGGTCCAGGGCGAGCCGTTTCTCGAGGGGCGGTAGGGGCCGGGATGCGCGCGCTCGCGCTGGGGATCGCGCTCGCGGCGGCGGGGAGCGGCGCGGGGGCGGCAGCCGGCGAAAGCGACGCGCCTCCCCCGGTCGCCGCGCAGGCCGCGGCCGACAGCGTGCAGCTCCCCGCCAACCCGGTCGACGTGGCGGCCGGCGACGTCGACGGCGACGGGACCTCGGAGATCGTGCTGCTCCTGCTCTACCCGGCGTGGGGCTCGGCTGCGGAGGTCCGCGACACGAAGGAAGGCCAGGAGGTCGACGTCGTCGCCGCGCTGCAGGACCGGCGCGAGCTGCGGGCCTACGCGGTCGAAGGGGGCACGCGGCTGCGGCTCGCCGCACCACCCCTGCCGCTCGACGGGAGCGTCTACGCGCTCGACGCGCTGCCGCGCGGCGGGCCGGTGGTCGCGATGACCGCCGCGGGGCCGGCGCGGGTCGTGGTCGGGGCCGCGCGGCTGGAACTCGTCCCGGTGGCGGCAGAGCCGCCAGTCTTCGCCGGGGTCGAGCGCTTCTTCTCGTTCGCGCCGCTGGCCGCCGACCTGGACGGGGACGGGCTGCCGGAGTCGCTGGTCCCGACCGGCCGGGGGCTGGTCGCCGTGCGGGTCGCCGACGGCGCGCGCAGCGAGCTGTCGACCCCGCTCGCCGAGTTCACCTCCGGGGGCCAGGGGCGGATGCGCGTGACCCTGCCCCGCGTGCTCGACGTCGACCGCGACGGGACCGTCGACCTCGTCGACGTCGATGACGACACGCGGCGCGCCGCGCTGCGCCGCGGCCTCGGCGGCGGCCGGTTCGCACCGGCCGCGGCCTGGGACCTCGGCGGGCTGCTCGCGGAGCGGCCGCAGAAGGCGGGAACGGTGCGCACCCCCCGGCTGCTCGACGTGCTCGACGTCGACGCCGACGGCACGCTCGAGGCGGCGATCGCGATCCGCGAGGACGACGCCGAGAGCGACCCGAGCCTGCGCGCGCTGAAGGGCGGCCCGCACGCCGTCGCCTTCCACGCGCTCGTCCCCGGCCGGGTGCCCGCGGTCCCGCCCGAGTCGACGCTGCGGGCGACCTTCACCGCGCCGCTGCTGCTGCCGCGCGAGGACTCGTTCTCCCCCTTCCTCGACGTCGACGGCGACGGCCGCAAAGAGTTGCTCGCGTTCGACATGGCGCTGGGCTACTTCGGCGTCGCGAAGGCGGTGACGACGGGGGCGGCGAAGGTCGGCGTGACGCCGCGCGGCTTCCGCCTGTCGGGAGGCGCGTGGACGGAGATCCCGAAGCTCGCCCCGGCCTTCGACGTGCGCCTCAACCTGCGGCAGGGCGAGTTGCGGGGCTTCGCGCTGCTCCCGGGCGACGTCACCGGCGATGATTTCGACGACATGGTCGTGCTCGATGGCGACGAGGTCCTGGTCCACGCCGGGCGCGCGGGCGGGACGATCGAGGCGCGCGCGCGCACGCGTGCGCGGCTGCCGCGGGCCGAGCCGGGCAGCTCGTTCCTGCCGGTCTTCGTCGACCTCGACGGCGACGGCGCGCTGGAACTGGTCGCGGTCGAGCAGCTCGAGGAGAGCGAGGGGGAGCCGGCCCGGCCGGCCCAGCTCTCGCTCCACCGCTTCTCCGGCAGGGCGGAACGGTGAGGGTCGTGCGCCTCGCGGCTGCCGCGGCGCTGCTGGCGGCGGGCCCGGTGCTCGCGGCCCGCGGGGCCGCGCCGGCGGTCCCAGCGCCGATCGTCGTGGAGCGGCCGCATCCGGTGCAGGCGTTGGCCGCTGCTCCCGCCGAGTCGCCCTGGAGCGGCTGCGCCTTCCTGCTCGAGGGGCCGGCGGGGCGCACGGCGGAGCGGACGCTGGGCGCGGCCTGCCGGGGACCGGGAGGAGTCCCGGAGGTGCGCGCGCTCGTCAGCGGCCTTCCCGGGGCCCGCAGCCTGGTCGCCGACCGGCTGGGTGACGGGCGCGTGCGGGTCCTCGTCGGGCTTCCCGGGGGGGTGCGCGTCGTCCTGCTCGACGGCCCGTCGGAACCGCCGGGCTCGGCACGGTCGCTGGAGGACGCGCGGCTGGACCCGGCGACGCTCGCCGACCGGCCCGACCTGGACGGCGACGGCACGCGCGACCTGCTGCAGGCGACGTGGGAGGGGCTCGCCGCGTGGCGCTGGGCGGGAGACGGGTTCGAGCCGCTCGCCGCCGCTGCGCTGCCGCGCCGCGCCGCCGCGGCCGGCGGCGACGTGACGGTCTGGGGTCCCACCGTGATGGCCGGCGAGGACGCGCCCGTGCCGCGCTGGAGCTGGCCCGCGGGATGGACCGGCGAGCGGCTGCGCGTCGAGCGGATCGCCCTCGGCCCGCTCGGCGCGGGTCCGGCCTGCTCGGCCTGGATCGCGCCCGGCTCGCGCGTCCAGGCGGCGGCGGCGGCGGTGCTCGGGGGCGAGCCGCCGCGCCTCGCGGTGCTGGTCGAGCCCGCCGACCGGATCGCGCTGCTCGGCGAGCGGCGCCTGCTCGTCGCGCCGCTGGCCTGCCGCGCGAGCGGGCGGGGCGAGCCGCCCGCACAGTCGCTCGACACGCCGCTGGCGAACTACTTCGCCGGCGCGACGCTGCGGGCGCGCGACGCGACCGGCGACGGGGTGGAAGACCTGGTCGCGATCGGGATCAGCGGGCGGATGAACCCCGACCTCGAGGTCCTGGTCTGGCAGGGTCAGCCCGCCGGCGGTGTGGCGCGCCGCCCGCTGCGCTGGTCGCGCAAGTCCGAGTCGATGGGCGGGACCTGGGCCTGGGATTGGGACGCCGACGGCGATGGGCGGAACGACCTGGTCCGGCGCGACGAGCGGGAGGTCTGGGTCGCGCGCGGGCTCGCGCCGGCCCCGGGGCAGGTGCCGCTGGAGAAGACGCCGTCGTTCTCCGCGACCCTGCCGGAGGGGTTCGCGGCCGGCTTCGCCTGGGGCCACCTGCCGCCGCGCCCGGCGGTCCCGGGCGAGCCGGGCTGGCTGCTCTTCTCCGCGCAGCGCGCCGGCCAGGGCGGCGGCCCGACCACCCACGCGCTGATCGTCGTCCCGCTCCCCGCTCCCGCCCCGCGGGGATAGGATCGTCGGGCGGCGCCGCGCGGCCCGCGCGCGGGCCGAAGGAGCGGACGATGACCCCCGAAGAGGCCCACTTCCGCGAGGAGCTGATCGACCGCCGGCAGCGCGCCGAGCGGACCGCCGCCCGGATCGGGACTCGGCCCGACCTGGCCGCGCTGCTGGCGCGGATCGACGAGGCGCTGGGAGAGATCGAGGGCGGGACCTTCGGGCTGTGCCGGAGCTGCCACGACCCGATCGAGACCGAGCTCCTGCACGCCGATCCGCTGGCGCAGTTCTGCCTCGATCATCTCGACCGCGCCGCGCGGGACCGGCTGCAGGCCGACCTCGACCTCGCCGCGCGGATCCAGCGGCGACTGCTCCCGGCCGAGCCCCCCGCGGGGCCGCACTGGCGGACCGCGCGGGCCTACCTGCCCGCCGGGCCGGTCGGCGGGGACGTCTTCGACCTGGTCGCGGGCGAGACGGGCGGGCTGACCTTCGTGCTCGGCGACGTGGCGGGAAAGGGGGTCGCCGCGGCGCTTCTGATGGCGAACGTGCAGGCCACCTTCCGCGCCCTCGCGCCGATCGAGCCCGACGTCGCGCGGCTGGCGGCGCGGATCAACCACCTCTTCTGCCGCAGCGTGCTCGAGTCGCACTACGCGACGCTGGTCGTCGGCTCGGCCGCGCCGAACGGCCGCGTCGAGCTGTGCAGCGCCGGGCACCTGCCGGCGCTGCTGGTACGGCGGGACGGCGTCCGCGAGCTGGGGGCCACCGGGCTGCCGGCCGGGATGTTCTGCGAGGGGAGCTACGAGGCCCACCGGCTTTCGCTCGAGCCGGGCGACGCCCTGCTGCTGTTCACGGACGGGGTGACGGAGGCCCGTGACGCCGCGGGTGAGGAGTACGGCCTGGCGCGGCTCGCCGCGCGCGCCGCGCCGCTGGCTGGCCGGCCGGCGGAGGAGCTGGTCGCGGCCTGTCAACGGGACCTGGAGGCCTTCCACGAGGGGGTGCCGCGCGCCGACGACGTCACGCTCTTCGCGCTCGAGCGCCCCGTCCGCACCTGACCGACCCGCCGCCCGCCCCG
Source organism: Acidobacteriota bacterium (assembly GCA_025456425.1). Classification (GTDB taxonomy): domain Bacteria; phylum Acidobacteriota; class Polarisedimenticolia; order J045; family J045; genus JALOKP01. Next base: position 61,916 of record JALOKP010000009.1, read on the forward strand.
CGCCCCTGAAACCGCACCGGGCCGCCCGCGGGCGGCCCGGTGCGGTCGTACCCTGCTTCCGCGACTACCGGTCGGCCACCTCTTCCTTCCACGCGCGGATCTCGATCGCCTTCTCGCGTGGCAGGTAGATCCCGAAGTCCTTCGCCCCGCCGAGCAGGCGCGGGTCGTGGGTGAACATCGTGATCGAGGCGCCGACCGTCGCCTCGACGCGCGAGACGAAGGCGCCGTAGGTCTCGATGATCCCCGAGGCATCGGGGCGGAAGACTCCGGCGGTCGCATGGTTGTTGTAGAGCACGCCGGCGATCATCGGCACGCTGGGCGGATCGGGCGAGAACTCGTTCCAGCTGTGCGTCGTCACGGCGTCGAGCCAGAGCGGGCTGCCCCGCCAGATCTTCCCGTCGTTGTCCGTGTCGAGCTTGGCCGCCGTGTTGGGGTTCGCGGCCGACGAGTTCAGCCGGTCGTTGATGTTCTCCGGCAGCGCGAAGCTGGAAGATCCCGCAGTCGGCAACCCCTGGTTGTTGAGCGTGCCGCGGCGGATCCGGTCGTCGAAGCGGGCGTCGCCGTCGATGTCCTCGCCCGATCCCGGGACCACGTCTCCGATCGCGTAGCCGGCCGGGATCAGGCCCGACCCGCACTGCCCCTGGCCGTCGGCGGTGTAGTACTTGACGTTCCAGACGCTGTTGTTCTCGTTGAGGTCGCCGGTGTTGGGCAGGTTGTCGATCCCCAGGTCTTCCTTCGACTGGTTGTTGGCGTCGGCCAGCCAGCTGTCGACCGACCCCCAGCTGCTGCCGCCGGGGAACCTCCCGATGATCAGGTTCTCGCGGGCGAACAGTCCGATCAGGTCGGCGTCGCGCACGGCGTAGGTTCCCGCCGGCGCGGTCGACGCATTCAGCGCGCGCCAGGCCTGGATGTCGGCCGTGGCCATCGAGGCGAACCCGGTCTTCGGGACGTTCCCGTACCCGGTCCCGGCCGGCGGGCCGGAGCCCGGCAGGTGCGGCCTGGGCGGGTTGTCGTAGAGCAGGCCGTTCGGCAGGTAGATGTTGCCGGAGGTGTAGAGGCTCCCCTGCCCCGAGACTCGGCCCATGGCGATGATCGCTCCCGTCATCGGCCGCAGCCCGGCGGCGTCCCACTCGTCGTTGGTGTTCCAGTAGCCGTCGGTCCCGGGGGAGCCGATCACGACCGGCCCGTCGATGATGAACGGCCGGGTGCGACCGTCGAGGATCATGAACGGCGACTCGTCGTCATCCGTGTTGGCGGTGCCGTCGCGGCCCCAGCTGTCGTCCGCCGTGTTCCAGACCGCGTCGGGACCGACATTGCAGCCGATGCAGGCCCGGTAGGTCCGGTAGCGGTTCAGCTTGGGGTCCCAGACCTTCAAGGTCGACCCTCCGGTGTCGTCGGGCGTGCCCCAGATCTCGTCAGGACCGGCCGTGCCGCCGTTCCACTCGCGGGCCGCCTTGACGTAGATCGACAGGTCCGAGAGGTTGGGCATCGGCACGATGTCCTGCCACTCGAGCCGGTTGGCGGCGACACCGTAGTCGCCTTTCAGGTTCTCGGGGCCCAGGATCCGCCGCCCGGCGATCACGCCGCCGTTGTGCAGGCGGTTGATCAGCTTGTTCCCCAGGACCTTCTCGAAGTAGGGTGTGCCGCGCCCCCAGATGCACGAGCCGTAAAGGCGCACGTCGCCGTTGGCCCTCAGGTTGCCGTGGAAGTAGAGCTGTCCGCAGCCCCAGCCGCTCATCCAGCCGAAGTTGTTCATGAAGTAGGCGTTGTCGAAGACCCGCGACGGGATGAGCTTGAGCCGAATGACGGCCGAGAGCGTCTTCTGCTTGCCCTCCAGCGTGGCCGTCGAGCGGATGTTCATGTCGACGTACTCCAACTGGCGCGCCTCGTCGATCGTCGTCGGATAGGTCAGGATGTTGATCGTGTAGGTCCCGCGACCGTGTTGAATGTCGACATAGTTGCGGCCTGCATCGTCGGCCGTGCCCGCGGCGCCGTCGGGCCCCCGGGACTTGCCGTTCGTCAGGTGCAGCATCACGTAGTTGTCGAAGATCCGGTCGAGGTTCGGGTTGCCCACCAGCGAGCAGGTGACGTCGCCCGTCATCCGCTCCAGGCCCGCCTCGGCGATGTAGAGCAGCTCGCTGTTGTCCTTGTCCTGGTCGGTCGTCCTGAGCGAGAGCATCGACGAGCCGAGCATCGCCAGTCCCATCAGGGTCAGCGCAGACACCGCGAACATGACGACGAGCAGGGCGGCCCCGCGCTCGCCGTGCGGCTCTTCGGTTCTCATCGGCCACCTCATGGCATCGTCGCTCCCAGCTCGATGCTGTTGCACGAATCGATGAGGATCTGGTCCTCCCCGTCGTCGGGATTCTCGGTTGGACCGGGCCGGTCGGGGATCACGCCGGACTCGCCGTCGAGCACGCTGCTCTGGGCGTAGGCCGCGGTCACGACGTAGTAGAAGGTCGCACCGCTGCCGGCGGCGTTGGTGCTGGCGTCCTCCCAGGCCAGCTCGGGCCGCGCCGCCAGGGCGCGCAGCGGCTCGCCGGCACTGACCGAGGTGGCGCTCCAGGCCCCGCTGTGGTCGCGGTGGTAGACGGTCCCGCTGGAGTCCGAGACCCAGGCGATCGTCGCATTGAGCATCGTCACCGCGAGCGGGCCGCTTGGCGAGGGACCCTCGACCGCCCAGTTGACTCCATCGACCGAGCGGTAGATCGCATTGGCCGAGGGAACGACCGCCATCGCCGGTCCCCCGGGAACGACCGCCAGACCGCGGAACCGGCCGGCCCCAGCGAAGTCGAGCGGTGTCCAGTTCACGCCCCCGTCGCCGGAGCGCCAGATCCGGTCCTCCGCGCCGATCACGATCGTCCGGTCGCCCGAGCCCTCGCGGGCCAGCGCCACGCCGTAAAGGTCGCTCGTTCCCGCGAACCCCAGAACCGTCCAGTTGACGCCGCCGTCGACCGACCGGGCGGCAGCGCCGCCGTCGCCCACGACCATCACGAAGTTGCCGTCGCTGGCGATCCCGGTCAGATCGTCGGTGAGGCTGACGGTCAGCGGGGAGAAGTTCGCCCCCCCGTTGGTCGACTTGAGCACCGTGCCGTTGTCGCCGACCGCCATCACGACCTCTTCGGAGAGGAAGGTCACGGCGCTCAGGTCATCGCTTCCGGAAATCGCCGAGGCGGACCAGGTCGCGCCGCCGGTCGTCGAGTAGTACGCCTTGCCGGACTCGCCGACGACGACGGCGTTCAGCCGGCTCCCGAACGCGATCCCGTTCGGACGGAATCCCCCGGAATTCCCGACCTCGCGCCAGTTCGTTCCGCCGTCCAGGCTCTGGTGGACCGTCCCCGACGAGCTCCCACCGGCGGTGTAGATCAGGCCGGTCCAGCGGATCGTCGCAACGCGATCGGACAGGCGATAGCCCGCGCTGTGGTCGACCAGCGAGTTGATCGTGCCGTCGCCGTTGTAGTCGCTCGCGCGATAGATGTTGTAGTCGATCAGATAGGGATCGTACCCGGCGTCCTCGTTGCGCTGGTTCTGCGAGAAGTAGATCTCGACCGGGTGGTCGTTGACGGCATGCTCGGCGATCCGGGCGTGCTGCATGGTCGGGAACGTCGGGCCCTTGAAGGCCCGGCCGCAGTAGCGCGGGCTGTAGGGCGAGAGGCCGCCCGCCGCGTCCAACGCGCGCATCCAGTAGTAGTAGATCGTGCCCCAGGCCAGCCCGGAGGTCGAGTTCGTGTCGTTGTCGGTGAAGGTGTAGAAGGGTGCGTTGGTGGCGTCGATCGCCAGATTGTTGACCGGAGCCACACAACGGTAGTCCAGGCTGGTCGAGCGGTGGATGTAGTACTTCTTGACCACGCCCCCGAAGCCGGTGGTGTTCGCCATCTCGTCGGCCGAGCGGCCGAACACGACCTCGAGCTGGGTCCCGTCGTCGCCCGGGATGTCGCGGATCTCGATCTGCTCGGGGTACTGGCCGCCGACCTTCGACGGGTAGCCGCCAGCCGTCGGGTCGAGCACCGACAGTTGCGGGGTGCAGTCCATCGCGCGCAGCTTGTACCAGTACTGCCGCGGCGGCCAGGTCCGCATGATGATCCAGTCGTCCTCGTAGCTCGTCTCGCCCTTGTTGGCCTCGGTGTAGGGGGTCGTTCCGAAGACGCTGTCGACGTCGGTGCGGTACATGATGTACTTCTCGACGTCCATCTCGCCGCCGCCGTCGTCGGCGGACAGCGCCCAGGTGATGCGGACCTTGCCGTCGGCGAGCGGGTCGGCGCAGGCGTTTTCGACCGAGACCGAGGAGGTCGGGTGCGGCTGGTCGCCGCAGGCGCCACCCGGCAGGTCGATGTTGCGCGGCTTGATCTGGGTCGACATCGTGACCGTCCGGAACCGGAACGGCGTCGTCGTCGACGAGCGGGTCCTGTCGGCGTAGTTCATGTCGGGGTAGGGGGTCTCGGACGTGACGTGGATGTCCACCTTCTTGACGAGGTCGCCGATCCGCCGCTCGAGTACGCCGTTGCCGTTGCGGTCCTCGCCCGCGTCCATCACGGCGTTGTCGTTGGCGTCCTCGTCCGTCACCGTGGTCAGGGCGGTCAGTTCACCCGGCTCCAGCACCCCGTTGTAGGCCACGCCACCGCCGGCCCCCGTGTCGCCCCAGAGCGTCAGCCCCTTGCGGTTGTAGAACGTGCCCCAGTACTGGAACAGGGGCAGCGGCTTGGCCCCGCTCGGGTAGGCCGCGGGCCCGCGGATCAGGCCGACCGGCCCGGAGCCGGAGCGGTTGTCGGTGCCGTTGTCGCCGTAGATCTCGCGGCGCAGCAGGTAGAGCCCGGCGTTGTCGACCACCGCCTCTTCGGCCTCGTCCTGCCGGTCGGCGGCGTTGATCGTCCCGTCGCCGTTCGAGTCCAGCGTGTAACGCACGGTCTCGGCCCCGGTGTGGAAGGTCACGGGGGCGTAGCCGGTGGGCAGCGCGTCGCCGGTGTTGCCGTCGACGATCGCTTCGATCTCCGGGTTGACGTCGGCGTTGACGACGAGCTCGTAGGGCGCAGCGTAAACCACAGCCGACTGCCCGACCAGGTCGTCGCCGGTGTCGGCGGTCCCGTCCGGCCCGACGTCCGCGATCGTCTGCTTGTCGACGAGGAAGCCCGTCATCAGCAGGTCGTGCTCGAGCGTCTCCAGGGTGTGGCGGGCCTCGCGCGTCACCTCCAGCACCGCGTCGTCCCGATGGTAGATGCGGTTGTCGATCGACAGCATCGAGAGCGCCGCAAGGAACACCATCGAAGTGATGGCGAGCGCAACGAGGGCTTCGCTGAGCGAGAACCCCCGCTCGGCCCCGGTCCGTCCGGCCGTCTCCGCGCCCGCGCGGAGGCGGTCAGAACGACGGGATGTAGAACGCCTTTTCCGAGGACAGGGTGACATGATGTAGTTTGCCATTGAGGTCCTTCCACTTGACGCGCACGATGACGTATTTCACGTATCGGCTCGCCGGCTGGTCGGCGGTCGGCGCCGTGGTGTCGACGATGACGCTGTCGCGGGCGTCGGGGTTGGCTGGCCCGAGACGGACGTTCGTGATGGCCTGGGCGTAGTCCGCGGCGTCCACGACGTAGACCTCGCGGCGGAAGCGGCCGTATTGGGCCGAGTTGACGGCGAAATCGTGCCTGCCCTGCTGTCCGGCGGAATAGGTCGCGGAGGTCACCATGATCGACGAGAGCTTGATGTCCGGAACGTTGGCGCAGTTCCGGTAGTTGAAGCGCGTGCCGTTGAGCAGGTCGACCTCGCCGTAGTCCTCGTCCGGAAAGATGCTCGTCGTGACCTCGTCGATGTCGGTGCAAGGGTCGGTCGGGTCGCGGTAGGCGTCGCGGTCACCGTCCTGGTAGCGGGAATTCTTGATCTGCTCCAGCCGGTGGCCCGCCAGGAAGCGGGCGGTGGCGTAGTCCTTCGTGAACTGCGAGGTCTTGATCGTCGAGATCAGCAGCATGTTCAGGCCGAGCAGCGCGATCCCGAAGATGCCGACGGCGACCAGCGCCTCGACCAGCGTCACGCCCGATTCCGAGCCGAGTCTGTTCCGTCTCATCGCTCGAGCCTCCACGGGACCGGCCCGCCGCTGGCCGGGTCGTATTTCCAGCGGCGCACCCGGCCGGTCGCCTCCGTGACGCTGATCGCGCGCATCTTCGAGGGGTCGTTGTGCTCCAGGTCCCGCCGGTCGATCAGGTAGACCACCCCGGCTGTCGACGAGCCGCCCGGCCGGAAGGTCGCCGCGGGCGGGCTGCCGGCGAAGGTCACGGCGTCGGTCACGGCGGCCCCGTCGAGGCCGATGATCCCGGGGGGGCAGCCGAAGACGATGTGCTCCGCGGAGGCCGAGAGGCGGGACTCCCGGAGCGTCTCGCCGATCCCGGCGTCGACGTCGCCGTCGCTGTTGCGGTCGGCGTGGACCGCGTAGCCGCCGCCGACGTCGTCGAAGACGACGCGGAAGTTGTAGTCGTTGAATGCGGCCTGCGAGCGTGCCAGCTCCAGCCGGCGCGCGACGTCCGACGCCGCGGCGCCGGTGCGCCAGCCGGAGGTGTTGGCCACGAACACGCCGATGGAGGTCGTGACGCCCAGGATGCCGAGGACCACGAGAATCTCGGGCATGCTGTAGCCGCGCTCGCCGCGAGTCCGGGGGCGGCGTCCGCCGTCAGTACCGAGTGTCGAATCCACGAGCGTCCCGTCCGTGCAGGGATCCCCGGTCGAATATTGGTTCGGGCCGGAGTCCGCGCAAGGCCGCGCACGGCGCGGCTTCCGGGGAACGGGGTGCTGCGGGAGACGAGTGTCCGGAGATCGAACACTGCCCGGACCGGCCCTGTTCCGCCCCGTTCGGAGCGCTACCGGCGCGGGGCCGGATCGTGGCAGTATCTTCTTCCTCCGATGGTCGCCCCGTCCTCCGCCGACCTGACCCTGCGCTGCGACCTCGACGAGGTCGCCCGGGCCGACGCGTGGCTGCAGGAGTTCTGCTCCGGCCACGGGGTGGTCGAGGACGCGCTCTACGACCTGCGGCTGTGCCTCGACGAAGTCCTCGCCAACGTGATCCGGCACGGCTACGGGGTCGGCGAGACCGGGAAGATCCTGGTGACGGTGGCGTGCCCGGGGGACCGCGTGCGCCTCGAGGTCCGGGACGCGGCCGCCCCTTTCAACCCGCTCGACGCCTCCGACCCCGACCTGGACGTGGCCCCCGAGGACCGGCCGATCGGCGGGCTGGGGATCTTCCTGGTCAAGCAGCTGATGGACATCGTCAGCTACGACTACGAGGACGGGGAGAACCGGCTCTCGATGGAGCGCAGCCTCCGGCGGCGCTGACGCCGCTGACCGGGACCGTGATCAGGTGGCGGCAGCCGTCCTGTCTCAGTGCCCGCCGAAGGCCCGGCGCATCGCCGACAGGACCTTGTTCTGGTAGAGGGCGTGGCCGCGCGAGTCGAAGCGCGCGAACAGCGAGGCCGCGATGACCGGGGCGGGAACCCCCTCCTCGACCGCCTGCAGCACCGTCCAGCGCCCTTCGCCCGAGTCCGAAACCTGCCCCGCGTAGCCGTCCAGCTTCGGGTCGGCGTGCAGCGCCTGGGCCGTCAGGTCGAGCAGCCAGGAGGCCACCACGCTGCCACGGCGCCAGACCTCAGCGACTTCCGCAACGGGAATGTCGTACTGGAAGTACTGCGGGTCGCGCAGCGGGGCGGTCTCGGCGTCGACCGCGTGGTCCTTCCGGCCGATCCCGGCGTGGTGGAGGATGTTGAACCCCTCGGCGTAGGCCGCCATGATCCCGTACTCGATCCCGTTGTGGACCATCTTGACGAAATGGCCGGCCCCGGCCGGGCCGCAGTGCAGGTAGCCCTCCTCCGCCGTGCCGCCGGCCCCGTCGCGCCCCGGGGTCGGCGGCGCCGCCGCCCGGCCCGGGGCCAGCGCGCGGAACAGCGGGTCGAGCCGACGCACCGTCCCGGGCTCGCCGCCGATCATCTGCGAGTAGCCGCGCTCGAGCCCCCAGACCCCGCCCGAGACCCCGACGTCGACGTAGTGGATGCCGCGCGGCGCGAGGCGCGCGGCGCGGTCGACGTCGTCGCGGTAGTACGAGTTGCCGCCGTCGACCAGCGTGTCGCCGGCCGCCAGGAGCGGGAGCAATTCGTCGACCAGCGCGTCGACCGCGCCCGCCGGGACCATCAGCCAGACGGTCCGCGGCGCGGCGAGCCGCGCCACCAGGTCGGCCAGCGACGCGGCCGAGGTCATCCCCGCCTGCTCCAGCTCCGCGACCCCGGTGCGGGAGCGCGCCCAGCCGACGCAGTCGATCCCGTGGCGCATCCAGCGCCGAACCATGTTCCCACCCATCCGCCCCAGCCCAACCATCCCGACCTGCATCGCCGTCTCTCCCTGGTCCTGCTTCAGCCCCGGCCCGCGCGCGCCAGCACCTCGCGGTAGGCGGCTTCGAGCTCGTCGATCATCCGCTCGTGCGTGAACCGCTCCCGCACGAAGCGCTCGCCTTCCGCCGCCTGCGCGCGCCAGGCCGGCAGGTCGCGCGCCATCGACGCGATCGCCCCGGCCAACGCCGCCGGGTCGCGCGGCGGCACGACGAGCCCGTACTTTCCGTCGCCCGTCAGCTCGCGCGCGGCCCCCACCTCGGTGGCGACGACCGGGACGCGCGAGGCCAGGGCCTCCTTGATCATCCCCGACGAGGCGTCGCAGTCCACCGCCGGCAGGACCGCGAGGTCGAGCGCCGCGTAGACCTCCTGCACGTCGTCGCGGTAGCCGAGGAAGTGGACGCGATCGGCCAGTCCGAGCCGCGCGGCGCGGGTTTCGAGCGCTTCGGTCGCCTCCCCGTCTCCTGCCAGCACGACCGAGAGCCGCGGCCAATCGGGCGCCAGGATCGCCAGCGCGTCGATCAGGTGCTCCTGCCCCTTGTCGGGGACGAGCCGCGCCACCGTGCCGGCCAGGACGTCGCCCTCCCCCGCCCCGACCTCGCGCCGCACCTTCGCGCGGTCGGCCGGCCGGGCCGGCGCGGCCATGTCGGCGCGCAGCGGGCTGTGGATCGCCGGGATCCGCGCCTCGTCCAGCGCGCCCGCGGCGATGATGCCGCGGAAGCGCTCCCTGACCTCCGGCGCGACGACGATCAGTCCGTCGATCCCGCGTCCGAAGAGCCAGCGGTTGACCCGCGTGTCGCGCACGCGCTTGGTGTTGTGCCGGGTGTAGAGCTGGAGCGGGCGCGCGGCGCTCGGCATCAGGCGGCGCGCCAGCACCGCCGCCCAGGTGTCCTGCGAGCCGTGCGAGTTGACGATGTCGGGGGCGAACGCGGCGAACAGGCGCCGCAGCGCCAGCGCGTCCCTGAGCAGCGAGACGGCGTCGCGCTTGGGCCGGAAGCGAACGCCGCCGAAGACGGCGATCCCGTCGGCGCGCGCCGTCGCGGCCGGCCGGCCGTCGCCCGGCACGGCCAGCATCACCGCGTGCCCGCGGGCCGCAAGGCCCCGGCACTCGGCCAGCACGCGGTTGATCTGGCCGCCCCACCCGCGGTGGAAATCGGTGTGGAGGACGGTGAGGCGGCCGGCCGCCGGCATCACTTCTCCCAGGGGAGTCCGGGCTTTCCGAAGTGACCGTAGTTGGTCGTCTTCGTGTAGAGCGGCTGCAGCAGCTTGAGCCGCTCGATGATCGCGTGCGGCCGGAAGTCGAACTTCTCGCGCACGAAGGCCGCGGCCTTGTCGGGGTCGCCGGTGCCGAAGGTCTCGACCAGGACCGACATCGGCTGGGCCCGGCCGATCGCGTAGGCGACCTGGATCTCGGCCCGCCGCGCCAGCCTGTGCTTCACGAGCTGGCGCGCGACGAAGCGGCAGAAGTAGGCGCTGGAGCGGTCGACCTTGGAGGGGTCCTTGCCGGAGAACGCGCCGCCGCCGTGGCGCGCGAAGCCGCCGTAGGTGTCGACGATGATCTTGCGGCCGGTCACGCCGGCGTCCGCGGTGGGGCCGCCGATCTCGAACGCCCCGGTCGGGTTCACGAGGTACTCGATCTTCCTGTGGGCCCAGTCGCCCAGCACCTGCGGCGCGAACTGGTCGGCGACCCAGGACTTGATCTCCTTCTGCTTCGTCCCGCGCGCGTGCTGGGTCGAGACCAGCACCGACTGGACCTCGACCGGCCGGCCGTCCCGGTAGTGCACGGTGACCTGGGTCTTGGCGTCGGGACGCAGCCACTTCGGCCCGTCGCCGCGCCGCGCCTCGGCCAGCTCGCGCGAGAGCTTGTGGGCCAGCAGGATCGGCAGCGGCATCAGCTCCGGCGTCTCGTCGGTGGCGTAGCCGAACATGATCCCCTGGTCGCCCGCCCCCTGCTGGTCCGGGTCGGTCCGGTCGACGCCCTGCGCGATGTCGGCCGACTGGCGCGTCATGTGGAGCTGGACCGAGACGCCGGCCGCATGGAAGGCCTCGCCCGGGTCGGTGTAGCCGATCTTCTCGACCGTGTCGCGCACGAGCTTCTCGAAGTTCAGCTTCGCGCCGGTCGTGATCTCGCCGCCCAGGATCACCTGGTTGCTCTTGCACATCACCTCGCAGGCCACGCGGCTGTGCTTGTCCCGCCTGAGGCACTCGTCGAGGACGGTGTCGGCGATCAGGTCGCAGACCTTGTCGGGGTGGCCCTCGGTGACGGACTCGGAGCTGAACAGGAACTCGTTCGACTTCGCCATGGGTCGCTTCCTTCTCCCGGGCGGGACGCTCGCCCGCCACTGCTCGCTCGACACCGGGGACCGCGGATCGACGGGACACTTGGTTGCCCCGGCCTTCAGGACCGCATCCCCGCGGCGGCGCCGCTGCGGCCCGCCGCGGGATGGCACCTTGGGTGTCCGCCCAGGTTGCCGGACCCGGCGCCCGCCGGGTCGCTCCCGATGCAACGGCGCAAGATACCGGACCCGGGCGGCGGCTTCAACACGCGGCCGGGAGGCGCCGGGAACCGCGGGGATCCGCCCGCCGGCGGCGTCCGGAGGGGCCCGGCGGCGGCGCTCAGCAGAGGTTCTGCGTCACGAAGACCTTGCCGCCGGCGGTGATCGCGACGCCGATCCCCTGGCGGTCGAAGCCGCGCTTGAGCAGGTTCTCGCGGTGCCCCTCGCTCTCCATCCAGCCGTCGACCACCTGCCGCGCGATCTCGTCGACGCTCATCCACTGGTAGGTCCGCGCCCCGCCGGAGCCGAAGGTCACCGAGGAGAAAACCGCCGACTGGAAGATGTTCTCGCCCAGCCCGTGCGTGAGGTAGGTCCCGCGGTTCTTGCGGCAGGGGTAGCCGGCGTCGATCCCGCGCCGCTCGGGGTCCTTGCCGTCGGGCGAGACGTGGTCGAAGTAGCGGCGCGCGGCCATGTCCTCGGAGTGGCGGCGCGCGATCTCGGCCAGCTTCGGGTCGGTGGCCAGCAGCGGCAGGCCGGCGCGCGCGCGCTCCGCGTTGACCCGCTCGGCGATCCGAGCCTCCACCGGCCCGGCCTCGACGCCCGACTGGGCCGCGACGTTGGTGCCGCCGTCGGACTGCGCCCGCGCGGGCTCGCCCGGCGCGCCCGCCGCGAGCCCGAGCACGAGCGCCAGCAGCCCGGCGGCGGCGCGCTGCGGCCGGGTCACGCGCCGATCCGGGCCGCCGCGGCGCCGCCGCGGAAGTGGCGGCGCGCCCCCTCGAGGTCCTGCGCCCGCCCGAGCACGACGACCGTCTCCCCCGCCGCGAGCCGGTGCGCGCCCTGCGGGTTGAAGACGACCTCCTCGCTTCCCGGCGGCCGGGCCGCGACGACCAGCAGCCGCCCGTAGCGCCGCACGTCGGCCTCGGCCAGGGTGCGGCCGTCGACCTCGCTGCCGGACTCGACCACCAGTTCCTCGAAGCGGTAGGGATCGTCCGGCTCGCGCAGCATCGTGTCGATAAAGGTCACGACGGTCGGACTCAGCATCTCGCCGACCAGCCGCCGCCCGCCGATCGCGGTCGTGTTGACCACCGCGTCGGCGCCGGCCGCGGCCAGCTTGGTCCGCGCCAGGTCTTCCACCCCCTTGCTGACGATCCGCAGCCGCGGGTTGAGCGCCCGTGCCGAGAGCGTGACGAAGACGTTGTCCTTGTCGTCGGTCAGGGCCGCGATCAGGCCGGAGGCCCGCTCGATCCCGGCCTCGCGCAGCACCGCGTCGTCGTCGGCCCGGCCGACGACGTAGAGGAAGCCCCCGAGCTGCTGGAACGCCTGCCGCAGCCGGCCCGCGTCCCTGTCGATCGCGACGAAGGCCGCGCCCATCTCGCGCAGCTCCTCGACGCAGTGCAGCCCGGTCGAGCCGACCCCGCAGACGATGACGTGCCCGCTCAGGGCGGCGATGTCGCGATCCATGCGGCGCCTCCGGAAGACGTCGGCGAACAGGCCGTCGACGATCAGGGCGGTCGAGTTGGTGATCAGGAAGGCCGGGACGGCGACCCCCACGACGGCCAGAACCATCGTGAAGATCGTCGCCAGCGGCAGTCCCTTGATGTCGAGCCAGTCGCCGTAGCCGATCGTCGAGAGCGTGATCACGGTCATGAACAGGCAGTTGAGGAGCGTCCACTGCTCCCGCCCGTGGTAAAGGCCGATCGCGTAGTAGACGAGAGTCGAGAACAGGATCACCGCGACCAGGACCAGCGCCCCCAGCCGGACCAGGCGCAGCGGCTCGTAGCGGGAGGGGCGGAGCCGGGAGGGGCGCCGGGCGCGGGACCCGTGTCGCGCGGCCCCGGTGAAGAGCGGCGTCGGCATCGGGGCGATTCTACCCGCGTGGCCCGACCGGGACGGTGACGCCGGAAGCTCCCGTCCCAGGCGGGTTTCGCGTGTCCGCAGTTGTTCCTGACTGTTTGGGCGGTTCGTTCGAACGGTCCCGGCCCGAAATTCGCCTCGCCCCGCAACCCCCCTCGGCGGACATTACCGGCGTCCGGGGAACGCTCTTGGGGGGCGGGAGTACCGGTGATCATCACGATCGTTTGCCACTGCGGTCACCACAACCAGGTTCCCGACGAGCAGCTCGAGGTGGCGCACTGCCTGCGCTGCTTCCGCCTGCTGCTGCCGGTGTCGCGGCTCGCGCCTGCCGCCGTGTCCGTCGCCGCGCGCCCCTGAGGCGCACGCCCCGGGCCCCCGTGGCGCCCGGGGTCCCGGGTGCGCACAATCGTCGGCGGTGAACGGACCGCCGAAAGACCTCGTCGCCCGCCGTGACCGCCTGCTGGCCCTGCCGCCGCTCGCGCGGATAGAAGCGATCGAGTCGGCCCGCGACCCGCGCGAACTGGTCCGGGCGCTCCCCGCCCAGGACCTCTTCCTGACGCTGGCCGAGGCGGGGATCAACGACGCGCTGGTCCTGCTCGAGCACGCGAGTGTCCCGCAGCTCGAGTTCCTTTTCGACCTGGGGGCCTGGGACCGGGACGCCTTCGACCCCGCGCGATTCGCCCGCTGGATCGGCGCGGTCGCGGTCGCCAACCCGGACCGGGTCGCCCGCTGGCTCTCCGAGGGGGACGAGGCGGCCGTGCTGCTGGCGCTGGGCCGCGTCTTCCAGGTCTTCAAGCTCGACGAGTCGAGCGAGCCCGCCTTCTGGCCGCCGGACCGGCCCGTCCCGACGCTCGACGGGACCTACTACCTCGAGGCCCGCGACGACGTGCCGGAAGAGGCCGCGGCCGCGCTGTGGGAGGCGCTGGCGCGGCTGCGCTCGACCGATTCCCAGGCCTACGAGGCGCTCCTGGAGCAGGTGCTGTGGGCGGTCCCGGCCGAGCGCGAGGAGGAGGCCTACGAGCGCCGCGCCTCGCGCCTGGCGGAGAAGGGGTTCCCGCCGTTCGACGAGGCGATCGAGGCCTGGGCTGCGGGGCCCGCCGCCGACCCGGAGTTCCGGCGCGAGGCCTCGCGTCGCGCGCTGGTCGCGGCGTCGGCCCGGCAGCTCGCGTCCGGCCCGCCCGACGCCGGCGCCGGGCGCCACCTCCCCGCCCCGCTCGACGACGCCGGTCGCGCGCTGGCGCAGGCCGTTGCCGGGCTCGACCCGGCCGAGCAGCGCCGCGTGCTGTCCGACCTGCTGCGCCTCGGCAACCGCTTCGCGGTCGCCGGCCTGGGCGACCTGGCCGAGCTGGAGACGCACCGCGAGGGGCTGCGGATCGCGCTCTCGCACGCCGCGCTCGGCCTGCACGAGCTGGGCGGTGCGCGCGCCGCGGCGCTGGGGCCGGCGCTGCTGGCGACGGTCCCCGTGCCGGACCTGGTGCGCGCCGGCACCGGCGCGGTGATGCAGCGCGCGGAGCGCGCGCGGCGGCTGGACGCGGGCTGGCTGGCGCGCGTCGCAGGCGGGCGCGAGCGGCTCGATCCCGAGAGCGAAGAGCTGCTGAACGCCCTGCTGCTGCCGCGTCCCGCCTTCGGCGCCCCCGGCGTCGCACCGCGCCCCTTCCGCCACCCCGACGACCTCGCGGCGGCGGACGAAGCGCTCGACGCGATCGAGGCGCTCGGCTCGTTCGTCGAGCAGCGCCTCGGCGTCGGCGCGGACGGGCGCTGGCCCGAACTCGACCCGCTCCCGGCGGCGCGCGGCGGTCCGCTCGATCTCGACTGGCCTGCCGTGGCGCTAACCGCGATCGCGCGCGCCGCGCTGGGAGGCCCGCCCCGCCCGGCGCCGCTCGACCCGGGCGAAGCGCGCCGCGCGCTGGAGCGGCTGCTCGAGGGGGAGGACCCGCGCCGCCCCGCACCGCGACTGTTCGCGCTCGCGGCGGAACTGGGACTGGAGCCGGCCGCGGCCCACCTGGCGCGGCGGCTGGCGGACGAGCTGAGCGAGCTGCCGCCCGGCGAGGCGCCGGACCCGCGTTTCGTGCGGTCCCTGCTGCTGCGGTGGGAGGACTGAAGACGGAAGCTGGAGGCGCCGGTCGGAATCGAACCGACGAATAAGGGTTTTGCAGACCCTCGCCTTACCACTTGGCTACGGCGCCGAATTCGGAAAGCGGAGGATAATCCCTGCACGATCGTCATCTTCGGTGCCAGCGGCGACCTGTCGAAGCGCAAGCTCCTCCCCTCCCTCTACTACCTGTTTCGGCAGGGGCTGCTGCCCGAGGCGACCCGGATCTTGGGCATGGCCCGCGAGACGGGAGGGCGGGAGGCGGTCGCGGCCGGGCTCGAGCAGTCGATTCGGACCCACGCCGGGCCGCTGTTCGACCCGGAGACGTTCGCGCGCTTCGCCGAGCGGGTGACCTACCTCGGCGGGAACTTCGACCACCCGCTGACCTTCGACCTGCTCCGGTCGGAACTCCATCGGATCGAGCAGGGGGGCGGAACGCACGGGAACCGTCTGTTCTACCTGTCGGTCCCGCCCGGGGTCGTGCTCGGGATCCTCGACCAGCTCACGGCGCGGGGCCTGCTGCGTCGCGAGGGCGGCGGCTGGAAGCGGGTCGTGCTGGAGAAACCCTACGGCACCGACCTGGCCTCGGCCCGGGCGCTCGACGCCCAGGTCCACCGCCACCTCGACGAGCGCCAGGTCTACCGGATCGACCACTACCTGGGGAAGGAGACGGTCCAGAACATCCTCGTCTTCCGCTTCGCCAACGCGATCTTCGAGCCGCTCTGGAACCGCAAGTACGTCGATCACGTCCAGATCACGGCAGCCGAGACGCTTGGGGTCGAGGGGCGCGGGAGGTTCTACGAGGAGGCCGGGGTCCTGCGCGACGTCGTGCAGAACCACCTGCTCGAGGTCCTCTCGCTTTGCGCGATGGAGGCGCCGCTCTCGTTCGGCGCCGACGACGTGCGCGACGAGAAGGTCAAGGTGCTGCGCGCGCTGGCGCCGCTCTACCCCGGCGAGTTCGCCGAACGCGTGGTGCTGGGGCAGTACGACGGCTACCGCGCGGAGCCCAACGTCGCACCCGACTCGCGCACGCCGACCTACGCGGCACTGAGGGTCTTCGTCGACAACTGGCGCTGGCAGGGGGTCCCGTTCTACCTGCGCGCGGGCAAGAAGCTGGCGAGCCGCAGCACCGAGGTGGCCTTCTTCTTCCATGTTTCCGGACCGCGAGTTGTGCGCGCTGGTGCGGCCCAACGTCCTGACCCTGAAGATCCAGCCCGACGAGGGGATCACGCTCAGCTTCGCCGCCAAGACGCCCGGCGAACAGCTCGCGATCTCCGAGGTCACGATGGATTTCTCCTACGCCCGCAGCTTCGGCGTGCCGCTGGCCGACGCCTACGCCCAGCTGCTGCTCGACGCGATGCGCGGCGACGCGACGCGCTTCGCCCGGACCGACAGCGTGATGGCGGCCTGGCACTGGATCACGCCGATCCTCGAGTGGTGGGAGGC
>JALOKP010000080.1 GCA_025456425.1 Acidobacteriota bacterium
CTGCTGTTCGACGCGCTGGCCGCGCTGCTGGCGGCGGGCAGGCTGCCGCGCGATCGCGTGAAGCTCCGCCTCTACGCGAAGCACGAGCCGTGGGTCGCCGCGATGGCCGAGGCGCGCGGCCTTGCCGGCGTGGTCGAGGTCCTCCCCTGGGCCCCGCGCGAGGAGGCGCTGCGCGCGCAGCAGGAGTCGCAGGGGCTGCTCCTGCTGCACTGGGGCGGCGAGCGCGAGGCCGGCGTCTTCACCGGGAAGATCTTCGAGTACCTCGCCGCCCGTCGGCCGATCCTCCTGGTCGGCGGCGACGAAGGGGTCCTGGCGGACCTGCTGCGCGAGACCGGCGCCGGGATCCGGGCCACCACGCAGCCCGAGGTGGAAGCCGCGCTGGCCGGCTGGTGGGCGGAGTACGCGCGCGACGGCGCCGTGCGCTGGCGCGGCGACGACGCGGCCGTCGACCGCTACTCGCAGGTGCGGATGGCCGAGCACTTCGCCAAGGTCCTGGACGAAGCCACAAACCGGGGACAGCTACCGTAATTCGGTAAGCCGCGAATTACGGGGACAACTTAGCCCCGTAAGGTGCGCGACTTACCGACTTACGGTAGCTGTCCCCGGATAGCGCGGCTTACCGACTTACGGTAGCTGTCCCCGGTTTCCGTTCCGCTTCCGCAGCTCGCTGTGGTGCCGCCCGTAGAAGACGTAGATCAGCATCCCCGCGGCCAGCCAGATCAGCAGCCGCCACCAGTTCTCGACCGGCAGCGACATCATCAGCAGCAGGCAGAGCGCGATCCCCAGGATCGGCGTCGCCAGCCCGCCGGGCGCCCGGAACGGTCGCGCCGCTTCCGGGTGCGTGACCCGCATGATCAGCACCGCGACGCAGACGATCACGAAGGCCAGGAGCGTCCCGATGTTGGTCAGCTCGGCCAGCATCCGCAGCGGCAGGAAGCCGCCCAGCAGCGCCACGACGATCCCGGTCAGGATCGTCGACTTCCACGGCGTCCGGAAGCGCTCGTGGACCGCTCCGAAGAACGACTGCGGGATCAGCCCGTCGCGCGCCATCGCCAGCAGCACGCGCGGCTGGCTGAGCATCATCACCAGCAGCACCGAGGTGATCCCGGCCAGCGCCCCGAGCGCCACCAGTAGCTGGATCCACGGCAGCCCGACCTGCGCGAAGGCATCCGAGACCGGCGCGTCGATGTTGATCCGGTCGTACGGGACCATCCCGGTCAGGACGGCCGCGACCGCGATGTAGAGCACGGTGCAGAGCAGCAGCGAGGCCACGATCCCGATCGGCACGTCCTTCTGCGGCCGCTTCGCCTCCTCGGCGTGGGTCGAGACCGAGTCGAACCCGATGTAGGCGAAGAAGATGATCGCCGCGCCCGCCAGCATCCCCAGCGGGTGGCCGCCGGCGTCGGTCTGGCCCAGCACCGTGTGGCCGAAGAGGCTGACCCCCGCGTACCCGAACGGCGCGAACGGCTTCCAGTTCTCGGGGTTGACGTAGAACGCGCCGACGCCGATCACCAGAAAGACGATCGCCAGCTTCACGATCACCATCGCGGTGTTGAAGCCGGCGCTCTCGCGGATCCCCTTGACCAGGATCACGGTCACGACCCCGGCGACGATCATCGCCGGCAGGTCGAACCACGCCCCGGTCAGCACGAAGTGCCCGACCGACGGGTCATAGTCGAAGGGCGCGATCGAGAGGACCTTGGGCACGTGGATCCCGAAGATCCCGATGAAGTCCTGGAAGTAGTGCGACCAGCCGTGCGAGACCGTGGCCGAGACGACCGTGTACTCCAGCACCAGGTCCCAGCCGATGATCCAGGCGAAGAGCTCGCCCATCGTGGCGTAGGCGTAGGTGTAGGCCGAGCCGGCGACCGGCACCATCGACGCGAACTCGGCGTAGCAGAGCGCGGCGAAGATGCAGGCGATCCCCGAGACCACGAACGAGAGGATCAGCGCCGGTCCGGCCTTGTCGTGCGCGGCCTGCCCGGTCAGCACGAAGATCCCGGTCCCGATGATCGCGCCGACCCCCAGCGAGGTCAGCTGCACCGGGCCGAGCACGCGCCGCAGGCGGTTGTCGCCCTTCATCTCCTCGAGCAGCAGCTCGAGCGACTTCCGGGCGAACAGCGGGTTGGCCGGTTTCGTCACGCGGCGGTCCTCCGGGAGCAGGTCGGGCATCTTCGCAGCAAAGCGGGCCGCCCGGGAAGGGGTCCGGGGCGCGCGCTTGCCCCGGCCTCTCCCCGGGGCCGAGAATGCCGCCATGTCGGCGATGCGCTACGGCATCTGGTTCCTCCTGGGCCTGCTCGGGGTGCTGGTCGCGATCCCGGTCGGGATGACGCTGGTCGGGCTCTTCCTCCCCTCCGAGTTCACGGCCACCCGCAGCGTCACGCTCCCCGCGCCGCCCGAGGAGACCTTTGCGCTGATCGCGGACGTCCCCGGCCAGGCCGCCTGGCGCAAGGGGATCGAGCGGATCGAGCCGGCCGGCGGAAGCGGCGGTGCGGGCGACGGCGCGCGCGCGGCCTGGCGCGAGGTCTACCAGGGGGGCCGCTCGATGACCCTCGAGACGACCGAGAGCGACCCGCCCCGGCGCTTGGTCCGCACGATCGTCGCCACCGAGGGGCCGTTCCGCGGCGCGTGGGAATTCACCGTCTCGGGCGCTCCCGGCGGCGGCAGCGAGCTGACCGTCACCGAGCGCGGCGAGATCGGCAACCCGCTCGTGCGCTTCGCCTCGCGCTACATGTTCGGGCGCGAGGCCTACCTGGACCTGTACCTGGCCGAGGTCCGGGCCCGCCTCGGGGACGGCGCGCCCGCGCCATGATCGCACTCGCCGCGGCGGTCGCGCTCTCCGTCGTCGAGCAGGTCGAGGTCCGCCGCGTCCCCTGGCCGGTGAGCGTCGAGACCCTGCCCGGCACGATGGACCCGGCCAGCGCGGCGCGCTGTCGCGCCCTCGCCCCCGCCGACGTCGAAGTCACCGAGGACGGCGCCCCCGCGCGGGTCGTCGCGATCGACCAGGGCGAGGCGCCCGTCCTCTACGCCGTCGTGGTCGACACCAGCGGCAGCATGAGCGAGTTCCTGCCGGCGATCGGCGAGGCGCTGGCGGAGTTCGCGACGAAGCTGGCCCCGCGCGAGCAGGCGCTGTTCGCCTCGCTCGACGACGACTTCGTGCTGCTCGCCCCGCCCGGCGCCGGCCGCGACGAGCTGGCGGCCGCGGCCCGCCGGCTGCGCTACGGGACCAACACGCTGCTACGCGAGTCGACCCACGACCTGCTGCTGAGCCTGGAGTCGCGGCCGGGCCGCAAGATCCTGTTCCTGGTCACCGACGGAGGCGACTCGCAGGCGGTGAAGCAGGTCGGCTGGGAACGGGTCGCCGACGCCGCCGCGGCGATTCCCGACCTCTCGCTCTTCGTCGTCGGCCTCGCCCGCTCGAGCGGGTGGCAGCACACGCTTCCCCTGCGCGAGATCGCCGCCGCCAGCGGCGGCGTCTACCACGACGTCGGCCACGGCGACGACGTCCGGCCGGCGCTGGCGCGGCTGCGCGAGCGGATCGCGGGCGAGGCGACGGTGATCTACGAGCCCTTGCCGCAGCCCGCCGGGGCGCCCGCGGCCGGCAGCCGCGTGCGGGTCCGCGTGCGCGCCCGCGAGGGCGTCCCCTGCCGGCTGATCTCGGCCCGCGCTGCGCGCGCCCCCTTCCCTGCCGGTGCGCGCGAGGTCGCGCGCCAGGCGGTGCGCTGGGAGATCGGCGGCCCCGGCGCGCCGGAGTGCGCGGCGGCACTGGGTGCCGGACGCTGGCTGGGCTTCTCGGCCGTCGAGAACTGCGTCGACTCGGGCCCGCTCTACGACCCCGCACGCTGGCGGGCCAGGCGGCGGCTGGTCGCGCGCGAGCGCGCGGCGCCCGAGACCGGCGCACGCGCGCTGGGGGTCTTCGTGCGCCCCGCGGGCTCGCAGCGCGAGGGGGCGGAGAGTGCCGCCGCGATCGCCTGGACGCTCGTCGCCGGCGGTGGGATCGACTGCCTCGTCAGGCCGGACCAGGGAGGCTTCGGGCCGCTGGTCGCGCACGGGCGGACGCTGCTCGAGGCCCGCCCCGAGCTGGCGCGCCGCACCGTCGAGGGGGACGCGGCGTGGGAGCGCGTGGCCGCGCAGATGTCCGCCGTCGCAGCCTTGCCCGGCGACGCGCGGACCGAGACGCTGGCGGCCTGGCTGGGGGATGTCCCGTCGCGCGAGCTGCTGCTCGCGCTGCAGGCCCGCGGCGCAGCCGAGCTGCTGGCCGGGCGGGACGCAGGCGCCACGCGCCTCGAAGCCGGCTGGCCGCGTCTGGCTGACGCCTTCGGCGCGGCGACCGCGGTGGGGGTCGTGGCGCTGCTCGTTCCGACGCTCGAGCCGGACGGCGCTGCGCTGGGCTACTGGCGGATCGTGCTGCCGCGCCCACCCTTCGCCGGACCGCCCTCCGACCCGACGCCGCACGCCCCGCTCGCGCTCTCCGCGGCGCGTTGGCTGACCGCGCTGCCCGGCCTGCGCGACGCCCTTCCCGCCGGCTGGAGCGTCACCGCGGCCGGGCAGGCCGACGACGGCTCGTCCGCGACGCTGTGGCTGGCCCCGCCCGAAGGCGGCCCCCGCCTCGCGCTCGAGGCGCGCTTTGCCCGCGCCCGCGCGGAAGCGCCGCGCTGCGCCCTGGCCCGCGCCGAGCCCGCGATGGCGGCTGCCGCGGCCGCTGCCGCGCGGGTGGTCGACGCGGTGCTGGCGCGTGCCGGGCGGCGCTGCGGTACGCCGGACTGACGGGACCCGCGGAAAGAAACCGGGGAGAGGTCGTCTGCCCACGACCCCTCCCCGGGTGGAGCAGCCGCGGACGAACGCCGCGGCAGAAAAGCTCCAGCGCGCCGGGCGGCGCGCTCAGCCCTGCGTGCGGACCAGGCGCTCGACCTGCTCGAGGTAGCGCGCGACGTCCTCCGAGGGCTTGATCTCCTGCGAGCGCCGCAGCAGCGGCAGCGCTTCCTGGTACTTGCCCTGCCCAACCAGCACCTGCGCCTCGCGCAGCTTGGCGCCAGCCTCGTAGGCTTCGAGGTTGCCGGCCCGCTGGAAGTAGACCAGCGCCCTCTCCGGCTCTCCCGTGCGCGCGTAGTGCTGCCCCAGCAGCATCAACGCATCGCCGTCGAGCGGGTTCCTGGCCACGACCTCCTCGAGGATCACGACCGCCTCGCCGCCGTTCCCTTCCGCGACGGCGATCCGGGCCTCGAGCTTCAGCAGTTTCTGGGCGTCCCCGTCCGGCAGGCGGCCGTAGTAGATGCTGCGCACGTTGGCCGCCAGTTGCTGCGCCTCGTCCATGCCGCCGCGGGCGGCCAGGACCTCGACGTTCCGCACGGCGCGCGCCGGGCTCTGCCCGGGATCGGCCTGGATCGCGCGCGAGTAGGCCCGCCCCGCGAGGTCGAGCTTCCCCTCGTTGACGTAAAGGTCGCCCAGCAGGTGGAGCGTGTCGGGCGCGGCCTTGCCCATCCGCTCGACCACCTCGAGGTTCTCGGCCGCGCGCAGCGGCTGCTTCATCCCCAGGTAGGCGTTGGCCTGCAGCAGCCAGAACTCCGGCCGGTCGGGAAAGCGCTCGATCAGCACGTGGAGCAGCGCCGCCGCCTCCTCGTACTTCTCCTGCTTGACCACGCTGCGGGCCAGTCCCAGCCGCCAGTCGGTGTTCTGCGGGTCGAGCAGCAGCGCGTTGCGGTAGGCCATCTCGGCCGCCAGGAAGTCGCCTTTCGAGGTGAAAGCGTAGCCCAGGAGGCCGTAGCTGATCGCGTCGCCACCCCCCAGCTCGATCATCTTCGTGAAGGACTTGATCGAGTCCTCGTAGTTCCCCTGTCGGACCTGCGTCAGGCCGAGGTTCTTCCACGCCCGCCGGAAGCTGGGGAACTTCTGCACGGCGCCCGCGTAGCGCGCGGCCGCCTCCTCGACCTGGTCCTGTTGGAACGCCATGTTCCCCAGGATGTACTCGAACAGCGCGCTCGAGTCGGGCGTCGCCGCCGCGGCCTCCAGCTCCTTCTTCGCCGCCGCGGGGTCGCTCGACATCTGCGGGTAGACCTTCTCCAGCAGCGTCCGCTCCTCCGGATTGAGCTTCGGCTCGATGTCCGGGTGGATCCCGTAGCTCCCCACGAACGCCTTGCGGAACTCCGGGTCGGCCCAGATCCGGTCGATCTCGGCGACCGGCGCCAGTTCCGCGGCGCGCGCGCCGAACACTCCCAGGACCAGCAGCCCCGCCGCGATGGTCAGTCGTCTCATGGCTTCCCCTCAGCCCGAAATCGAGAATCGGATCGGGATCCGCATCTTGCTCGCAACCTTCTCCCCGCCGCGCACGGCGGGCTCGAACTTCCACTGGCGAACGGCGTCCAGCGCCGGCCGCTCGAACGCCGGGTGGTCGGACTTCTCGACCTTCGGGTTCACGACCCGGCCGTCCTTGTCGACGATGAACAGCATGTGAACCACCCCCTCGACCTTCTTCTGGCGCAGCTCGAACGGGTAGTTCGGCGCGGCCTGGAAGATCGGCCGGGCGCGCTGGTCCAGCTCGCCGACGTCGAACGCGGCCGAGAGGTCGTCGCCACCGCCGCCCGACCCGGCGGCACCGGTCCCGCCGATCCGTCCGCCCGAGGCCAGGTTCACCCCGGACGAGAATTCGCCGCCGCCCCCCGACGGGTCGAGCGCGCTCTCCAGCGCCGAGAGGCTGAGCGCGTCGAGCCGGGCGATCGAATCGGTGGCCGAGGTTTCCGGCGTCGATCCGGGAGCCGTGTCGACGATCTCGCGCATGTCGGGCGGCTTGTCCTCGGGCTGGACGACCTCCTCGACCTCGCGCTTCTCCTCCTCCTTCGGCTTCTCCTCCTGCGGCTTCTCCTCCTCGGCCTGCTCCTCCGAGAACAGCTCGACCTCGCGCACTGGCGCGCGGGCCTTGGCCTCCTCGTCGGTGAAGAAGAAGACCCCGCCGAACAGCAGGATCAGCGCGTGGATCGCGAGCGCCGCGAGGAACGCGAGGACGATACCGCGCACGGACCCTACTTCTTGTCGGTCGAGATCCCGACCTTCGAGATCCCCGCGCGCCGGGCCTCGTCCAGCACCGCGACGACGGCCTTGAAGTCGGCGTCGGCGTCGGCCGTGACGACCACCTTGGGGTCCTTGGTCTGGGACTTGTAGCTCTGCAGCCGGTAGGGCAACTGCGCCGGGGCGACCTTCTCCTTGTTGAAGAACAGCTCCCCCTTGGCGTTGACCGACAGCGTCACGGTACGGTCCATCTCCTGCTGGTCGCCCAGCGACTGCGCCGAGCTGGCCGACGGCAGGGCGACCTGCACGCCCTGGTTCTTGGTCATCGAGAGCGACACCATGATGAAGGTCGCCAGCAGGAAGAAGATGATGTCGATCAGCGGGATGATCTCGATCCGCGCCGACTTCTTGCCACCGCGTGCACCGGCTCCGAGTCCCATGGGTCACCTCACGCCGCGCTCTCGGCGATCTTCACCGCTTCCACCACCCCGCGCTCGGGGTGGGCCAGCAGCTCGAGCTGCGCCGACGAGGCTTCCAGCTCGTGCTTGGCCTCTTCGATCCGATTGTTGAGGTAGTTGTACGGAACCAGGCACATGATCGCGATCATCAGGCCGAAGGCGGTCGCGATCAGTGCCTCCGCGATGCCGCCGGTCATCGCACCGGGCGCCGACACCTCGCCGCCGATCAGCGAGAACGAGTGCATCATCCCGGTCACGGTGCCCAGCAGGCCCAGCAGCGGCGCGATCGTGATCGCGGTGTCCAGCACCCCGATCCCGCGGCGGAAGCGCTTCAGCTCCTTGCTCTGGGCGTAGACCAGCGCGTTCCCCAGCGACTTCTCGCGGTGCTCCAGCGCGTAGGCCAGGGTCCGCGGCACGAAGTACGTGGACTTCCGGCCGATCTCGATCGCCTTGTCCATGTCGCGATCGGCGACCGCACTCATCAGGCTCTGCACGGCCCGGACATCACGCTTGCTGGTCTCGGAGATGATGAAGAAGATGCGCTCGAGCACGACCGCCAGCGCCAGGATCGAGACCACCAGCAGCGGCCACATGATCGGGCCGCCCTTCCTGAAGATCTCGATCAGGCTCCACTTCTGGACCAGCTCCTTGAGCGCACCGCCGCGCGTGGCGTCAAAGGGGAAGACGCCGGTGCCGGTCTCGACCAGGGCCTTGATCGACGGGACGAACGAGGCTTCGAGCGGGCGCACCGCGGGGCGCGTCGTCCCGGCCTGCGCCAGCGCCAGTCCGGCCTCGTCGCCCTCCTTCGACGCGAACAGCGCGACCGGCCCGAGCAGGGCGAAGGTCCCGTCCACGAGCCGTCCCTGGGGATCGACCGCGCTGCCCGGGAAGCGCGTGCCGCCGATCGACTCCTCGATCCGCCGGACCGAGCGGTCGACCAGTTCGAGCTGCCGCTCGAACTTCTGGTCCACCGTCAGGTCGCGGTTTCCCGGGGCGTCCTTCGCGGCCGCGATGAACGGCGCGAAGAGGTCGAGCTCCCCGACCGCCAGCCGGGTCTCGAAGTTGCGGGCGTACTCGTCCAGCAGGTTGGTGACGTAGCCGACCTCGTCCTGGCGCAGCTTCAGTTCGGTCGCGGTCTTCTGCGAGTCCAGGCTGCCGGTGTCGAGGTTGCGCAGGGTGTCGTCGTTGGCCCGGCGCAGCGCGATCAGTTTCTGCTCGCGCGCCTCCAGCTCCTTCGCCAGCGGGATCTTCTCCGCCGCGATCTGCTCGCGCAGCGCGGTCAGCTCCGCCAGCGCGCGGTCCAGCTCCTTCTGCGAGCGTTCCGAGGCGCGGTCGAGCGCCTCGTTGCCGGGCGGGGTCTGGGCCAGGACGGCGGGGGCCGCCGGGACGGCGAGGGCCGCCAGGAGCAACGGAATCGTCGGGATGCGGGACGTGATCACGGTTGCGCTCCTCACCGGATGGTCGCCGGGAGCGACACGAACTGCGGCTTGACCTTGTTCTCGAGCACCTGGATCACCTGCGTGATCTGCGGCGCCAGCTCGTTCTGGGGCGTCCACTGCCAGCCATCGGGGCCGGGGAAGCCCACGCCCGCCTCGCCGCGCGCGCTGACGAAGTAGGCCTGCGCCAGCCCCAGGTAGACCGTCTTGACCTCCGAGGGCTTGCCGTCCGACAGCGGGCGGATCTCGGTCGCGAGCGTGATCTCGCTGCCGATGCGGTTGATCTCGTTGAGGATCCCCAGGACGTTCTGGGTGCGCTCGGCGAGCGAGACCTTGGTCGTCGCCGGATCCTCCGGCATCCGCCGGTAGAGCGGGTCGACCTTCTCGCGCGTCACCTCGGGCAGCACCTTGTAGAGCGCGCGGACCTCCGACTCCAGCCCGGCGATCCGGTCGGCCAGCATCGCCTGGGTCCCGGACAGCTCGCTCCTGCCGCTCTCGACCTCGGCGCGTTTGGCGTTGGCCTCGCCCAGCGCCTGACGCGACTGGTTGAGCTTCTCCTGCTGCGCGGCGATCTCCTTGTCGAGCAGCTCGACCCTCGAGGCCAGGATCTCCCGCTCCTGCTGCCAGGCCTTGCGCTCCTTGAAGATCAGCTCCTGGGTCGCCACCCACTTACCGACGTCCGACTTGGCCTGGTCGATCTCGTCGGCGGTGGTCGGCGCCGGCGGCGCGGGCGGGGCCTGCTGGGCCTGAGCGCCGGGGGCCGCGGGCAGGAACGCCGCCACGAGCAGCGCGGTGCGAAGACGGGTCACGGTCGGGTCCTCCCGGTCCTGTGTCGGTTCAATTCGGCCGTGGGACAGCGCGGCGCGCTGGGCAGACTCACGGCACGGTAGTTTTCGCACGGGCGTGTGGCGGACGGGCGACGGCTGCGTGACAGGCGCGTCACAACCCGGCCGATGCATCCGCCCCGGCCCCGCCCTACCACCGGTAGCTCAGGCCAACCTGGAAGGTCGAGGCGGTTTCGCGCAGGACCTTGGTCGCCTCGGTCCCGTCCGGCATCCGGTAGAACGAGCCGCGGTCGTCTCCCAGCAGGTTGGTCGCTTTGATCCCGAGAGTCAGCGCCCGCCACAGCCGCTGGGTGAAGGTGACGTCGAAGATCGAGAAGGCCTGCTCGAACACGTCCGGCACCGCGTCCTCGTTGCCGCGCGCGGCGCCGCTGAAGAGCGTCTCGCCGACCAGGTTGTAGAAGACGCCGACGGTCGTGCCCGAGTCGGGGTTGTCGTAGGTCAGGTTCAGGTTCAGCAGGTACGCGGGCTGGCCCTGCAGCGGTCGCGAGTCCTCGTCCAGCCCGTAGTCGGCCAGGGCCTTCTGCTCGCTCTTTGGAACCTCGACCTCGGAGTCGAGCCAGGTGCCGTTGGCCCCGAAGGCCAGGTACTTGAGCGGCTCCCAGATCCACCCCAGCGTCGAGCGGTATTCCAGCTCGATCCCACGCACCCGCCCTGCCCCGTAGTTCAGGGGCTGGACGAAGGTCCGGTTGGTGGCGCCGAAGCTGATGTACTCGATCGGGTCGGTGATCTCCTTGTAGAACAGGCTGGCCGCGATCACGTCCCCGGGCGCCGGAAACCACTCCCAGCGCAGATCGTAGTTGGCGATCGACGAGAGCTTCAGGTCCGGGTTGCCCAGGAACTCGTCCCCCGCCAGGTACTCCTCGGTCGCGACCGGGGCCAGCTCGCGGTAGGTCGGCCGCGCGATCGTCTGGGCGTAGTGCGCGCGCAGCTTCATCGACGGTGCCAGGTCGACGATCAGGCCCAGCGCCGGGAGCCAGCGGGCGTCCTGGATGCTGGCCTGGCCCTGCTCGTCGGGGATCAGCACGATGTAGCGGTTCAGGTCCTCGTCGGTGACGACGACCTCGACCAGCCCCAGGATCTCGTTGGTCGGGGCGATCGAGAAGTCGGTCCCTTCACGCCGCGCCCCGCCGACCAGATCGACCCGCGTTCCGAGCGGAATCTCGGCCATCGCGTAGTAGCCCGAGACGTGCTGCTCGCCGGTGTAGTCCACGTCGCTGCCCAGCCGGTCGATCGTCCAGAGCAGCTGGTTCGGCGCAGGCGCGCAGGGCGGCGCGGAGACGACGCAGCGGTTGTCGGCCAGTCCGATCCGCTCGTTGTCCAGGAAGACGTCGGTCCAGAGCTGCCCCGGCTTCTCCTGCACGAAGGTCGCCAGCGCGCGGTTGGCCTGGACCGCGGGCCCGGTGCCGAACTGGATCGGGAAGCGGTAACTGAACGAGGTCTGCGAATAGTCGCGGTCGGCGTTCTCGAGATAGGCGCCGAACTTGAGCAGCCCGTCCCCTTCCTTCCCGTTGACGAACGGCAGGCTGAGATCGACCGCGAACTGCCGGTTGTCCTCCTGGATGTTGCGCCAGATCCGGCGGCGGATGTAGGACTCGGTCGTGTTGGGCGGCGAGTAGAACTGCCGGGTCGACGAGTCGAAGTTGTTGCGGAAGAACCGCACGTCCGGCTCGTCCTGCTCGGTGACGTTCAGCGAGGCCGACCAGTCGAGCTCGAGGTCCGAGAACCCGCCGCCGAAGAGCTTGGTGAAGGTGTCGCTCCCCTGAAGCTGGTACGAGGCCACCGAGCGCTCGGCGTAGTTGAGGCTCTGGTTCTGCTCGAAGAGGTTCTCGCCGGCCGGCGAGACCTGGAAGCGCGCTTCGTCCGTCGCCGAGTGGTTACCGACCAGGTTGAGCGCGAAACTGTGGTTCTCGTTGGGCTGCCAGCTTGCGGCGGCCAGCGCCCCCATCAGCAGCTCGTCGGTGCCGCGGTTGTCCTGCCGTGTCTGCTCGTAGGCCAGCCCCCCATCGATCGTCGAGACCGCGGCCGAGTTGTTCTGGGCGTCCAGGTACAGGTCGTACTTGTGAGAGTAGGTGAAGGCACCGACCAGGCCCAGCGTCTGCTCGCCCCAACTGAAGCGGTCGCCGCCCGACAGCGCGAACGAGAAGCCGGGCGGCGGGGCCGACTGGTCGACGCCGATGACGGGCTCGAAGGCGCGGGTCGCCTTGTCGTAATACTCGGCAGCCGCGATCTCCTCGGGCGTCGGGTTGCGGCTGATCCGCGGGAAGGGGGGGAACTCCCCGTCGGCCGCCGCCGGGACGCCGCTGTCGCTCCTGAAGCCGTTGGCCGGCACGCCACCGCCGACGTAGGTCAGGAAGTCCTCGTTGCCGGTCGCGATCGAGTTGTATTCGGTAGCCAGCGAGACCGCCAGGACCGGCTCGTCCGGGACCCCGCGGGTCTCGATGTCGACGTTGCCGCCGGTGAAGTCGCCCATCATGTCGGGGGTGAAGGTCTTGCTGACCGTGATCGAGCGGATCGTGCCGGTCGGGAAGAGGTCGATCTGGACCGCACGCTTGCGGGGGTCGGCGCTGGGAACGCGCACGCCGTTGAGCGTCACCGCGGTGTAACGGTCCGACAGGCCGCGCACCGTCGCGTACTTCCCCTCGACCACCGAGGCCCCGACGACCAGCTTGAGCGCCCCCGAGACGTCGCTGGCCCCGGCCTGCCGGATCAGGTCGGCCGAGACCGCGTCCTGGACCGAGACCGCCGCCGCCCGCACCTCGAGCAGCCCGATCTCGGCCAGGTCGACGGCGTCCATCCCGGTGACGACCAGCTCCTCGAGCTCGACGATCTCGGTCGCCAGCTCGACCCGCACGTCGGCCATCCGGCCGTTGGTCACGACCACCCCGTTGAGCAGCTCGCGTTCGAAGCCGTCCTTGGCGAACGACAGGGTGTAGGTCCCGGGCGGCAGCCGGTTGATGACGAAGGTCCCGTCGGGCCCGGTCACCGCACCGGCCCCGGCCTCCGGGACCGTGACCCGGACCCCGGGCAGCGGGACGCCGAAGTCCTTGTCGTAGACGCTGCCGCGCACCGCCCCCCCCTCGAGGTCGAGCCCCTGCGCGGCGGCCGGCCGCGCGACGTCGGCCGCCAGCGCGGCCGCGACGGCGCACGCCAGGAACGCGATGCGCCGCATCGCCCGCAGCGAGCTCATCGCGGGCCTCACCAGGGGTCCTTGAGGCCCGCGTAGATCCGGTCGAGCTGGGCCCGCGTGGCCTCGTCGAGCGGCAGCCCGGCGCGGCCGATCGCGCGGCAGACCTCGACCACCGCCAGCGCCCGTGGCCGCGCGTTCTCCAGCGTCGCGGCCCGGGCCAGCGCCTCGGAGAAGCCGCGCCCCGCCGCCGCCCGGTCGCCCAGCGCCGCCGCCGCGTTGGCCAGGTCGGCCTGCGCGGCCGGCTGGTCGATCGGCTGCGCCGCCGTCGCCGCCTTCCGCGCCTCGTCCAGCGCCGCCCTCGCGCGCGCCGGCTCCCCCGCGGCCGCCCAGTCGCGCGCGATCGCCGCCAGCAGCGGCGCCTTGATCGGCAGCGCCTCGGCCGACTGCGCACGCACGATCGCCTCGGCCTCGGCCAGCAGCTCGCGGGCCGCGACCTTCTCGCCGCGGTCGAGCGCCGCGTCGGCGAGCTGCTCGAGCGCCTCGCCCTCGCGCCAGCCGGCGATCGCGCCGGCCGAGCGCTGCGCCGCGGTCCGCGCCGCGGCACGCTGCGGCGCCGCCAGCGACGGCAGGCGGACCAGCTCGGTGTAACCCCAGGTCCGCCACCAGGTCACGTCGGGATCGGTCTGGGCGTCCAGTTCGCCCAGCCGCCGCATCGCCTCGTCGAACCGCCCGGCCCGACCCAGCGCGACCGCGTGCGTCGCCGCCGGCCGCCCGAGGTATTGCCGGTCTTCCGGCGCCGCCGCGCCCGAGATCGACGCCGCGCGGTCGACCTCGCCCAGCGCGGCCCAGGCGTTCGCGACGTGCTGTGCGATCCGCG
Organism: Acidobacteriota bacterium; assembly: GCA_025456425.1. Lineage (GTDB taxonomy): Bacteria > Acidobacteriota > Polarisedimenticolia > J045 > J045 > JALOKP01. Next base: position 13,746 of record JALOKP010000080.1, read on the forward strand.
GGTTCTGCCAGCCGGTGATCTGCTCGCGCACGGCCTCGGCCCGGGCGATCGCGGCCCGGGCGTCGTCGGGCCGGCCGGCGCCGGCCAGCATCGTCGCCAGCTCGGCGTAGGCGACGCCGCGGCGCCAGCCGTCGACCTTCGCGGCCAGCTCCAGCGCGCGGTCGAGGCCGCCCGCCGCGCCCAGGTCGAGCACGACGCTCTCCTGGGCCAGCGCCATGTCGTTGGGGTCGACGGTGATCGCGGAGGCAAAGCGGAAAGCCTGGTCGAACGCGGCGGCCCCGGGCGGAGACCCGGGCGCGGCGACGGCCAGGCTGGAGATCGTCAGCAGGATCGCGGCGGCCAGGGGCCGCCCCGGGATTCTTGGCGTCATGGGCAGATGACTCCGTCGTGTCGGGTTGTGGAGGGGCGGCCGCCCGGCGGGGAACCGGACGGCCGCCCCGTGCTGCCTTGGATCAGTTGCAGGCCGCGGGCCCTGTGCGCTCGGCGCCGTCGGTCCGGAATCCGAGGGTGCCGCCGCCGCAGGTGTTCTGCGCGCGGACCAGGTAGAAGAACGCGGTCCCCGGCGACGGCTTGGTCGTATCGACCGTCTCGAGGTCCGACGGGTTGTCCTGGGTGTTGCCGTCGGTGTCCAGCTCGAGGCAGGCCGCCGTCGCGAACCCGGTGGCGCTGCTCGAGCGCAGCGTGTCGTAGCGCAGGACATTGCCGGCCAGGGCCGGCTGCCACCGCAGTTCGGTGAGGGTTGCGAAGACCAGCCCCTGGACCTCGTCCGGGGTCGCCGTCGTGTTGCCGCCGCCGCAGGCCGGGAAGTAGCCGAGCCGCGAGAGCGTGCTCCAGCCGTTGGCCCAGTTGCCTTGTACTGCGCGCCGTCGAAGAAGCCGCCCGCCGCGGGGGCGGTCCGGTTGGTCGCCAGCAGCACGCCGCCGGTCGCCGGTCGCGGGTCGATCACGTCGACCGGGTTCGGGTCGGCCGGCGCGGTCGTGCTGCGGGTGAGGGTGCGGATCGGGAGCGGGTCGTTGCAGCCGCGGTAGCGGTTGTCGAGCGCGGCGTTCGAGAACAGGCCGTTGTCGTAGTAGATCTTGTTGGCGTCGCAGCCGTTGGGCGCGACGTCCAGACCGAAGTCGCCGCTGGGCACGGAGCCGCCGTTGCCGAAGCACCAGAACTCGTTGTCCTGCAGCTCGAGCTGGCGGTCCGAGGCCGGCTCCAGGTAGAGATTGCCGTCCGGCACGTAGGCCGTGATCGCGCGCTCGCCCGAGGTGTTGGCGCCGGTCGGGTTGCCGCCGCCACCCGACGCCCGCGAGCCGCCCTCGATGCAGAGCGGCGCCCCGCCGAAGTCGGCGAAGAAGCTGTTGTAGTAGCGGCCGCCGGCGTTGTCGCGGAAGTGCAGTGCGGTGTTGGTCGCGCTCCCGGTGTAGGACTTGGTCCCGCCCAGGCCGACGTAGGTCACGTTGTAGAGCGTCGGGATCGCCAGCGGCAGCGAACTGTCCGGCCCGTTCCCGCCGTCCATCTCCGCCCCCTTGTCGGTCGCGTCGGCCGCCGAGGGCTTCCCCTGCATCACGAACGCGAACTGCAGCTTGCCGCGCCAGCCCTCGTCGTAGTCGATCCCGTCGTCGCCGCCGTT
>JALOKP010000190.1 GCA_025456425.1 Acidobacteriota bacterium
GCCGATCCGCTCGATCGTCGTCGGGACCGTGATGATCGGGCTGTCGATGCTGATCAACCTGGTCCCGATCTACGCCGCGGGCGGCGTGCGCGCCGCGACGGCGGCGGGGATCCCGCTGGGTTCGCTGTTCATCGTCTTCACCGTGGCGCTGATCGCCTTCAGCGAGCTGTTCGCCAGCCCGCGGATGTACGAGTGGGTCGGGGCGCTGGCGCCCAAGGGGCAGGAGGGGCTGTTCCTCGGCTACACCTCGCTCCCGGTGGCGATCGGCGCGCTGGTCGGCGGCCCGGCCTGCGCCTGGCTCTTCAACGAGGTGATGGCGAAGAACGCGACCACCCGCCCCGACGGGCTGCTCGACCTCGATCCGTACTGGTCCTCGGTCGGCTGGCTCGTCCTGACCGGCGTGGGTTTCGCCTCGGCCGCGGCGATGTGGCTCTACAACCGCTGGCTGGAGAAGCACCCGGCGTGACGCGCCGCACCGACGCCGCCGTGGCGCCGCCGCCGCAGGGCGCCCCCGCCTGGCGCGGCGCGCTGGCGCTGGCCGCGCTGGCGCTCGTGATCTACGGACCGTCGCTCCCCGGCGGCTTCCTCTGGGACGACGACCGCAACGTCTTCGCCAACGAGACGCTGACCGGCGCCTCGGGGCTGCGCGCGATCTGGACCGACCCGCTCGCGAACCAGCAGTACTACCCCCTGACCTACACCTCGTTCTGGCTCGAGACGCGGGCCTGGGGCGCCTGGCCGCCCGGGTTCCGCGCCGTCAACCTGCTGCTCCACGCCGCGGCCGGGATCTTGCTCTGGCACGTGCTGCGGCGGCTGGCCGTTCGCGCGGCGTGGCTGGGCGCCGCGCTCTTCGTGGCCCACCCGATCAACGTCGAGTCGGTGGCGTGGATCACGGAGCGGCGGAACGTGCTCTCGGCGGTCCTGTTCTTCGCGGCCGCGCTGGCCTTCCTGCGCCACGCAGGGATCGGTGCGGAGGCGGGCGCCGGCGGGCGCCGGGGGGCCGCTAGCCGCGGCGCGTGGGCGCTGTCGCTCGCGCTGTTCGCGCTGGCGGTCCTGGCGAAGACGGCGACGGTCACGCTGCCGGCGGTGCTGGCGGTCCTGCTGCTCTGGAAGCGGGGTCGGCTGGAACGGCGCGAGCTGCTCGAGCTGGCCCCGTTCTTCGCGCTGGGACTCGCGATGGGGCTGGGGACGATCGCGCTCGAGGTCCACCACGTCGGGGCGCAGGGGGCGGCCTGGCAACTGGGACCGCTCGAGCGGGTGCTGGTCGCGGCGCGCGCCTTCTGGTGGTACCCGCAGAAGCTGGCCTTCCCCTTCGGCCTGAACTTCATCTACCCGCGCTGGGAGGTGACGGCCGCGTGGTGGCCGGGCTGGGTTTCGCTCGCGGCGCTGGTCGCAGCCGCGGTGGCCGCCGTCCGGTTGCGGCCCCGGATCGGGGCGGGGCCGCTGGTGGCCGGAGCCGCCTACGGGCTGATGATCGGGCCGGCGCTCGGCTTCTTCGACTTCTACTTCCAGGCCTACGCCTACGTGCAGGACCACTTCCAGTACCTCGCGGGGAGCGCCGTCCTGGCGCTCTTCGCCGCCGCAGGGGGGGTGCTGGCGGCGCGGCGGCCGCGCGCCGCCGGCGTGGCACGCGCGGCCGCAGGTCTGGCGCTGGTCCTGCTGGCCGGGATGTCGCTGGTCCGGGCGCGGGAGTTCGCCGACGAGGGGACGCTCTGGCGGGCCACGCTGGCGCGCAACCCGCGGGCCCACATGGCGACGATCAACCTGGCCCGCTGGCTGGTCGCGCAGGACCGGGCGCGCGAGGCGGTGGCGCTGGAGCCCGGCGCGGCGGCGATGGGGCCGCGCGACCGCGCCGACCTGCTGCACAACGTCGGGCTGGCCTGGCAGGCGCTGGGCGACCCGGCGCGCGCGGAAGCGGCCTACCGGGGGGCGCTGGCGGCGGTCCCGGACCAGGCGGCGGCCGCGACGAACCTGGGGAACCTGCTCTTCGCGGCCGGGAAGACCGCGGAGGCCGAGGCGCTGCTGCGCGCGGCGCTCGCGGCCGAGCCGGGGGTGGCCGACCGCTCCTACAACCTGGCCAACCTGCTCGCCGCCACCGGCCGCGCGGCGGAGGCCGAGGCGCTGTACCGCGAGGCGCTGCGTCTCGACCCGCGGAGCGCCGGGGCGTCGAACAACCTGGGGCGCGAGCTGGCGGCCAAGGGGGACCACGCCGGGGCGGTCGCGGCTTACGAGCGGGCGCTGGCGGCCGAGCCGGGAAACGCCGCCGCGTGGCACAACCTGGGGCTCTCGCTCGAGGCGCTCGGCCGCGCCGCCGAGGCCGAGGCCGCCTACCGCCGCGCGATCGAGGCCGCGCCGCGGCTCGCCGCGCCGTACAACAACCTCGCGATCCTGCTCTACCGGCGCGGCGACCGGGCCGGGGCGCGCGCGATGCTCGCGCGCTTCGTCGAACTGGGGGGGCGGCCGCACCCCGACTTCGTGAGGGCGCTGCAGTAGGGGCCGGAAAACCGGGGACAGCTACCGTAAGTCGGTAAGCCGGGACTGTGGTCGATGCAGGTGGAACGCCCCCCGGCTTCCGGCTTACCGACTTACGGTAGCTGTCCCTGGATTCGGGCCGGCACGGAGGCCGGCCCCTACGGTTTTTCGATGAGCGTGGCTTTCTTGATGTAATCGAGTGCCGGGAACTCGGTCAGCAGGTAGGCCGTCCCCTCGGCGCGGATCCGGGACTGGTCCGGTCCAAGCCCCTTGGGCGCCCCCTCGCCGTACTTGTCGTGGAACATGTCGACCGTCTTCATCCCCGAGACCACCTTGCCGAACGGCGCGAACCCCTTGCCGTCGAGCGGGGTGTTGTTCCCGATGTTGATGAAGACCTGCGTCGTGCGGGTGTTCGGCCCGGCCATCGCGAAGGTGATCGTGCCGCGCCGGTTGGGCTCCTTGACCGGGTCGTCCGGGATCCGCGCCGCGCCCCACGCGGCGTTGAGCTTCGGGTCGCCCGACAGGCCGAACTGCGCGACGAACCCCGGCAGCACGCGGAAGAAGCGCGCGTCGTCGTAGAAACCGTACTTCACCAGGTTGTAGAAGCGGTCGGCCCCCTGCGGGGCCCAGGCTCGGTGGATCTCGAGGATCACCGCCCCCTTCGAGGTGTCGAGCTTTACGTAGTAGAGCTCGGGCGCGGTCTCGGCCAGCGAAGCGGGGTTCGACAGCGACGGGGTCTGGGCGGCGGCCGGCGGAGCCAGGAGCGGGACCAGGGCGAGAGCGGCAAAGCAGGCGATCGCAAGCGGTTTCATCGCGCCTCCTCGGGGGGACGCCCGGAGGTTAGTCGCGGCCCGCCGGGCGGCGCAATCGGTCCCGGGCAGGGGGCTCCCGGCCGGTGTAGACTCCGGCGCCCGAGCGGGCCCGAAGGCGGCCCGCACCCCACGGAGGATCGAGTCCATGCAGCGTTTCCTGGTCGTTCCGGCGGTTCTCGGCGTCGCCCTCTCCGCGGCGCTCGCGGCCGACGCCCCGAAGCCCGCGAAGGGAGTGGAGGACAAGGCCGTGCAGCAGATCAACGAGCAGATCGCGAAGGCGAACGTCGACAAGAGCAGCGCAGGCTGGCGCACCTCCCTGCCCAAGCCGACAGTCGTACAGTTCGACCCCAAGCACACCTACTACGCGCTGATGCAGACCAACAAGGGGCCGATCAAGATCAAGCTGCTCCCCGCGGCCGCGCCGATGCACGTCACCAGCTTCATCTACCTGGCCAACCTCGGGTTCTTCGACGGCCTCGCCTTCCACCGCGTCATCACGGGATTCATGGCGCAGGGCGGATGCCCGCTCGGCACCGGCACCGGCGGCCCCGGCTACAAGTTCGCCGGCGAGTTCGACTCGGGCCTCAAGCACGACAAGCCGGGCCTGCTGTCCCAGGCCAATGCCGGCCCGGGCACCGACGGCAGCCAATTCTTCCTGACCTTCGTCCCCACCGCGTGGCTCGACGGCAAGCACACGATCTACGGCGAGATCGTCGAGGGGATGGACACGATGAAGAAGCTCGAGGCGGCGGGCAGCCAGTCCGGCCGCACGACCGAGCCGCTGAAGATCGAGACGGTCACGATCGAGGTCAAGTAGCGGACCCCCGGGCCCCCCGGCGCCTGCGGGCGCCGGGCCGGCTCCCGGTCATTCGAGTCTCCAGAGGGTGCGCGCGGCGGCCAGTTCGCGCGCCCCTTCCTTCTCCAGCACGCGGTGCAGAAAGGCCGGGCGGCCGGGGGCCGAGCGCTCCGGGTCGGCCCACCGCTCCACCGTCACGGTCGCCTCGCTGCGGCACTCGGCGCGGAACGCGGTCGTCATCGCCGCCAGCGTCGCGCCGCGCAGCACCTCGCGCGGAACCGTCTCCAGCACCCACTCGACGTAACTCACGTTGTTGACGTGCTCGTTGATGTCGAGGTCGGCGAAGCGGACGCGGTAGTCGACCGCCAGCCCGGGGGGACCGTCCGGCGCCGCCCGCGGCAGCGTGTCGGCGGCCAGGACCGCGCGCTCGGGGCGGCGGATCGCGCGGACCGCATCGGGCATCCGGATCGGCCGGCGACGGCGGAAGTCGACCACCATCCAGCGGCTCGTCGCCCGGCCGATCGGCTGCCCGTCGCCGTCGAGCAGCCGGAAGTCGCGGGTCGCGACCATCTCGTTGAGCCCCGAGGGCCAGGTCTCGATCGTCACCTCCTGGCGCCAGCGCGGCCAGGCGGCCATCTCGAACTGCCACTCGCGCAGGACCCAGGTCCAGCCCTGCGGGTCGCAGAGCGCCCGGACCGAGAGGTGGCCCCGAAAGTCCATCTCGCTGGCGCGGATGGCGTGGCGCTCGGTCCAGACCGGCAGGGCCTCCGTCACCCGGGCCTCCCGGGGAGCGGCCCGCTCCCCCGCCGCCGATTATTCGTGAATAATCGCCCGCACTCCAAGGGAGCCCCCGATGAAGAGCCTGTTCTCCAAGTTCCCCGGCACGTTCTGGGTCGCCAACGTCATGGAACTGTTCGAGCGGGCGGCCTACTACGGCATGAACTCGGTCCTGGCGATCTACCTGACCGACCAGGTCGCCGATGGCGGGCTGGGGTTTACGGAGGGCTCGGTCGGGTTCCTGCAGGCGATCGTCTACGCCGCGACCTACGTCGTCCCGATCCTCGGCGGCGCGCTGGCCGACCGTTACGGCTACCGCCGGATGCTGATGGTCGCCTTCACGATGCTCTCGATCGGCTACTTCGTCTCGGGGCAGATGAAGGTCTTCCCGGCGATCTTCGCCGCCCTGCTGTTCATGGCCGTCGGCGCCGGGCTGTTCAAACCGATCATCTCGGGGACGATCGCGCGCACGACGAACGCCGAGACCTCATCGTTCGGCTTCGGCGTCTACTACTGGATGATCAATCTCGGGGCTTTCATCGCCCCGATCCTGGTGACCTGGTACAAGGGGCTGGGTTGGAAGTGGGTCTTCATCGCCTCGGCCGCCTACGTCGCGGCGATGCTCCCGCTGGCGTTCTTCGTCTACCGCGACCCGATGACCCCGCAGGGCGGGAAGAGCCTGGCCGAGGTCGCGCGCGCCGCACTGACGGTGCTGGGCGACGCGCGCTTCATGCTGATGATCGTCGCCTACTCCGGCTTCTGGGTGCTCTACTTCCAGAACTTCGGCACGGTGCTGTGGTACCTCCGCGACTTCGTCGACACGGCTCCGGTCGACCGCTTCGTCAACAGCCTGAACTTCGGCCTGTTCGACTTCAAGCTGGATGCCGAGTACGTCACGGTGATCAACGCCGGGACGATCATCCTGCTGCAGTTCCTGATCAGCCGGCTGGTCAAGGACCGGCCCGCTCTGGCGACGATGATCACCGGGATGGCGATCGGCACGCTGGGGTTCCTGGCGCTGGCCGCGTCGACCAACGCGTGGGTCTTCGTGCTCGGGATCGCGGTCTTCTCGATCGGCGAGATGACGGCCCACCCCAAGTACTACAGCTACGTCGGGATGGTCGCGCCGCAGGACCGGAAGGCGGTCTACATGGGGTACGCCTTCCTCTACGGCGTCTTCGGCTCGCTGATCGGCAGCAACCTCGGGGGCTTCCTCTACGAGCAGATGCTCAAGCCCGTGGTCGGGGCGCCCGAGGGGCCGGGGCGGACGCACTTCTTCTGGCTGATCTTCGCGGCCCTGAATCTGGTCGCGATGATGGGGCTTTGGCTCTTCTCGCGGGCCTTCGGCGAGGACACGCCGGCGACGAGGGCGGGCGCCCGACGGGTCATGGGCTTCGTCTACGCGTTGATCCTGGCACTCGGCGCGGCCGCGGCGGGGTACGGGACCGGCTGGTTCGGCGGCGGCGCGTTCCAGCCGAAGACCGTACTGCAGGGCGTGATCTTCGTCCTGCTCGGCTCGTTCGGACTGTGGATCACGGCGCGGGGCTCACACCCGCTCGACACCCCCGCAGCCTAGGACCCGCCGCGGAAGCGAGGGGCGGGCGCCGGGACGGAGTCCCTGCCCTCCCCCGCGAAACGACGTATCCTTGGGCCTCTCGAGGGAACCGACGATGTGCGACGTCCCCCCGCGGACCAAGGACGACTTCCTCACCGTAGCGGTCGAACCGCTCGATCCAGCCGCCGGCGACGCCTCCGCGCTGCTGGCGGCGATGCAGAAGACCGCCGGCGCAGGCCGTGACTTGGCGCGCGCGGCGCTGATCGCGGAGAAGATGCTGCGCGACCCCGACTGCGTCGTCTTCCTCGCGCTCTCGGGCCCGCTCGTCGCTTCCGGGTTGAAGCGGGCGATCCTGGCGCTGATCGAGCGCAACCTGGTGGACGCCGTCGTCGCGACCGGCGCGATCCTGATCGACCAGGACCTGCTCGAGGCGCTCGGCGCGACGCACTTCGTCGGGTCGACCGAGGTCGACGACGAGGAGCTGCGCGCGCTGCACGTCGACCGGATCCGCGACGTGTTCGCCGACGGCGACCAGCGGCGCGGGCTGGCCGGCGTCGTGGCGGAGGTGGCGGACGGACTGGGGCCCGGCCCTTGCTCCTCGCGGCGCTATCTCGACGCGCTCGGCGCGTGGCTCGTGCGTGGCGGTCACGACGCCCCCTCGCTGCTGCGAAGCTGCCACGAGCGGCGCGTCCCGCTCTTCGCACCCGCGCTGGCCGACTCCGCGGCCGGGCCGGGACTGGTCGTACACCGCGCGCGCCGCGGCGCGGACGCGCTGGCTCTGGACGGGATCGCGGACCTGGCGGAGCTGACGCGGCTCAAGCTCGAGGGGGGGCGGCACTCCGGCCTGCTCGCAGTCGGCGGCGGCGTACCCAAGAGCACCGTGCTGCAGACCGTGGCCACGGCCGAGGCGCTGGGCGCGATGGCCGCGCCGCATCGCTACGCGGTGCAGATCACGGTCGCGGGAGAGCGGGGCGGCGGCCGCTCGGGGGCGCCGTTCGCCGAGGCCTGCGCGCGGGGCGAGGTCGAGCTCGACTACGCCCAGGCCGTGGCGGCCGAGGCGACGCTGGCGCTGCCGCTGCTGGTCGGCGCGCTGCTGCAGCGCGGCGCCGGCGCGGGCCGGACCGCGCGGCGCCTGGCCGACCGCCTCGAAAACCGGGGACAGCTACCGTAAGTCGGTAAGCCGGACTATCCGGGGACAGCTACCGTAAGTCGGTAAGCCCGCCTATCCGGGGACAGCTACCGTAAGTCGCGGCTTACCGACTTACGGTAGCTGTCCCCGGTTTCCCAGCTGCGCTGCGAGGAAGGCGTAGATGTCGGCGTAGCTCTCGACCTCCTGGCGCCGCAGGTCGGCCCCGCCGTGGCCGGCGTTGCGCTCCAGGCGCAGCAGGGCCGGCCGCGACGGGTCGGCCTGCGCGGCCTGGATCGCGGCCGTGAACTTGCGCGCGTGCATCGGGTCGACCCGATCGTCGCTGTCGGCCGACATCATCAGCAGCGCCGGGTAGGCGGTGCCGTCCTTCACGCGGTGGTAGGGGGAGTAGGCGAACAGCGTCGCGAACTGCGCCGG
>JALOKP010000191.1 GCA_025456425.1 Acidobacteriota bacterium
CATCTCGGCCGACAGCTCGGCGTCCATCCCCGGCAGGATCCGGTCCATGTACTCGAGCACCGTCACCTTGGCGCCGAGCCGCGACCAGACCGAGCCCAGTTCGAGCCCGATCGCCCCGGCGCCGATCACCACGAGGTGCCCGGGGACTTCCGGGTACGAGAGCGCCTCGGTGCTGGTGCCGACCCGCTCGCCGTCGAGCGTGACGCCGCGCAGCGGGGCGGAGCGGCTGCCGGTGGCCAGGATCACGTGCGCCGCCGCGAGCGTGGTGGCGCTGCCGTCGGCGGCGTCGACCACCACCGTCCCGGGGCCGGCCAGCCGGCCGCGCCCGGCGTAACGCGTGATCTTGTTCTTTCGGAACAGCCCCTCGATCCCCTTGGTCAGCGCGGTGACGGTGTCGGTCTTGCGCTTGAGCATCTCGGCCAGGTCGAGCTCGACGCCGGCCAGCCTGATCCCCTGGCGCGGGAACCCCTTCTTCGCCTCGGCGAACAGCTCGGACGACTCGAGCAGCGCCTTGGAGGGGATGCAGCCGATCCGCAGGCAGGTCCCGCCGAGCACCGGCTCCAGTTCGACGCAGGCGGTGTCCAGACCCAGCTGCGCGGCGCGGATCGCCGCGACGTAGCCCCCCGGCCCGGCCCCGATGACGACGACCTCGTGCTGCCTGTCCGCCATCTCAGACCTCCAGCAGGATGCGCTGCGGGTTCTCGACGCATTCCTTGATCCGCTTGAGGAAGGTCACCGACTCGCGGCCGTCGATCACGCGGTGGTCGTAGGTCAGGGCCACGAACATCATCGGCCGGATCACGACCTGGCCGCCCATCGCGACCGGGCGGTCCTGGATCGCGTGCAGCCCCAGGATCCCGCTCTGCGGGTGGTTGAGGATCGGGGTCGAGAGCATCGAGCCGTAGATCCCGCCGTTGCTGATCGTGAAGGTCCCGCCCGTCAGCTCGTCGAGCGTCAGCTTGTTGTCCTTCGCCCGGCCGGCGTACTCGGCGATCTTCAGCTCGATCTCGGCGAACGAGAGCTTCTCGGCGTTGCGGATGATCGGCACCACCAGGCCCCGGCCGCCGCCGACCGCGATCCCGACGTCGTAGTAGTTGCGGTAGACGATCGTCTCGCCGCGGATCTCGGCGTTGACCTGCGGGACCTCCTTGAGCGCCTCGATCGCGGCCTTGACGAAGAACGACATGAAACCGAGCCGCACGCCGTACTTCTTCTCGAAGGCCTCCTTGAACTCGGCCCGCAGCGCGATGACGTTCGACATGTCGATCTCGTTGAACGTCGTGAGCGAGGCGGTGACCTGCTTGGCCTGGACCAGCCGCTCCGCCGCGCGCTTGCGCAGCGGGGTCATCGGGACCGCCTCCTCGAGCCGCGGGTGGGTCGGGAGGTTGCGGGCGGGGGCCGAGGGGAGCGCGGCCATCCCGGCGCCGGGGGCGGGCGGCGGCGGGGGCGCGGCGGCAGGGGGCGCACCGGGCACGGCGACCGCACCCGGCGCGGCCACCGAACCGGCCGCGGCAGCCCGCTGGACGTCCTCCTTGAGCAGCCGGCCGCCGGGGCCGGTCGGCGCGACCTGAGCCGGTGCGAGGCCCGCGTCGTGCAACGCGCGCGCGGCGGCCGGCATGACGAAGGGGGCGGCGCCGGGCGTGGCGGACGGCGCCGGCGCGGCGGGCGCGACCACCGGCGGTACGGGCGGCGCCGCGGCGGGCGCGGGCGCGGGCGGCGCCGCCGGCGCAGCCCCCTCCGCGATCAGCGCGAGCACGTCGCCGATCTTCGCGTACTCCCCTTCCTTCTTCTGCAGCTCGGCCAGCGTCCCGGCGACCGGCGCGGGCAGCTCCTGCGTGACCTTGTCGGTCTCGAGCACGACCAGCAGCTCGTCCTGCGCAAACGGCTCGCCGGGCTGCTTGAGCCAGCGCGCGACGAGCGCCTCGGTGATCGACTCGCCGAAGGATGGGACCTTCAGTTCCACGGCCATCGCACATCCTCGTTCCGGGCCGGCACGGAGGCCGGCCCCTACGTCTTGACCTCGCGGGCCGGCACGGAGGCCGGCCCCTACATCCTCACTTCGACTGCAAAGGCGCGCTCGACCAGCTGCTGCTGCTCGAGCGCGTGGCTCTTCGCCGAGCCGGTCGCGGGGCTGGCCGACGACTCGCGCGTCACGCCGGAGAACGGCCAGCGCCCCAGCAGCGTCTCGCCGAACCGCACGCGCAGTGTGCGCCAGGCCCCCATGTTCTCCGGCTCCTCCTGCACCCAGACCAGCGGCGTCCCCGGCCGGTAGGGCTCGAGCGCCGCCGCCAGCTCCGAATCGGCCAGCGGGTAGAGCTGCTCGAGGCGCAGGATCGCGACGTCGCGCCGGCCCGACTCCTCGCGCGCCTTCGCCAGGTCGTAGTAGACCTTGCCGGTCGCCAGCAGCACGCGGGTGACCCCGTCCGGCGCCAGCCCCGCCGCGTCGGGCAGGATCCGGCGGAACCGCCCCGCGGCCAGTTCGTCGAGCGAGGAGACGACCTGCGGGTGGCGCAGCAGGCTCTTGGGGGTCATCACGACCAGCGGCTTGCGCAGCGGCCGCACGACCTGGCGGCGCAGCGCGTGGTAGTACTGCGCCGGCGTGGTGGGCTGGATCAGCTGGATGTTGTCGTCGGCGGCGAGCGCCATGAAGCGCTCGAGCCGCGCCGAGGAGTGCTCCGGCCCCTGCCCTTCGAAGCCGTGCGGAAGCAGCAGCGCCAGGCCCGACAGCCGCTCCCACTTGTCCTCGGCGCTGACCAGGAACTGGTCGACGATCACCTGCGCGCCGTTGACGAAGTCGCCGAACTGCGCTTCCCAGATCTCGGGCATCTCGAGGCTGTAGCCGTACTCGAAGCCCAGCACCCCCGCCTCCGAGAGCGGGCTGTTGACGATCGTCACCGGGGCCTGGTCGGGAGCGAGGTGCTGCAGCGGCAGCCAGCGCGCGCCGGTCTGGAGGTCGGTCAGCGCGGCGTGGCGGTGGCTGAAGGTGCCGCGCTGCGAGTCCTGGCCGGACACGCGCACCGGGTGGCCCTCCACCGCCAGCGTGGCCAGGGCCAGCGCCTCGGCGGCGGACCAGTCGAGCGGCCGCTTGCCTTCCGCCATCTCGCGGCGCTGGCCGAGCCAGCGCGCGATCTTGGGGTGCGGCGTGAAGCCGTCGGGGACGTGCGTCAGCGCGTCCAGCAGGCGGGCCAGGGTCGCCTCCGGGACGCCGGTGTCGGGTTCGGGCACCGCCGCGTCGTCGCCGCCGAGGTATCCGGCCCAGGTCCCGCGCAACTCGTTCCCCTTGAGCTGGTACTCGGGGCTGCGCGCCACCGACAGCTCGCGCTCCAGGTTCTCGCGGCGCGCGCGGGCGATCTGGTCCGCCTCGGCCTGGGTCACGCCGCCCAGCGCCAGCAGGCGGTCGAGGTACCCCTCGCGCACCGACTTGCGGCGCTTGATCGCGGCGTACATCAGCGGCTGCGTGAACTCCGGCTCGTCGCCCTCGTTGTGGCCGTAGCGCCGGTAGGCGTACATGTCGATCACGACGTCGCGATGGAACTCGCGCCGGTAGTCCATCGCCAGGTGGATCACCTGGGCGACCGCTTCGGGATCCTCGCCGTTGACGTGGAAGATCGGGACCTGGAGCATCTTGGCGACGTCGGTGGCGTAGGTCGTGGAGCGGGATTCCGCCGGATCGGTGGTGAAGCCGATCTGGTTGTTGACGATCACGTGCAGCGTGCCGCCGGTGGCGTAGCCCGGCAGCTCGCTCATGTTGAGCGTCTCCTGGACGATCCCCTGCCCCGCGAAGGCCGCGTCGCCGTGGATCAGCACAACTCGAGGTGGGAGGGGTTGAAGCAGAGCGTGAGGTGGATCTTCCGTCCGTTGCTGCAGGTCGCGTCGGTGCTGTGGCCCATGTGGTACTTGACGTCGCCGCGCCCGAAGAAGTTCTCGGGGTCGTTGTCGTCGAACTCGCGGAAGATCTGGGCGGGGCTCTTGTCAACGATGTTGGCCAGCACGTTGATCCGGCCGCGGTGGGCCATCCCGAACACGATCTCGTCGATCCCGTGCTCGGCCGCGGTCTCGACCGCGATGTCGAGCAGCGGGATCAGGCTCTCGGCCCCCTCCAGCGAGAAGCGCTTGGCACCGATGTACTTGCGGTGGATGAACTCCTCGAAGACCACCGCGTCGGTCAGCTTGGTCAGCAGCCGGAGCTGTTCCTCGCGCGTCAGGTGGATCCGGTTCTGCGAGGCCTCCATCCGCTCCTGCAGCCACATCTTGGGGCGGATGTCGTCGATGTGCATGTACTGCGCGCCGATCGTGCGGCAGTAGGTGTTCCTCAGCCGCTCGAGCACCTCGCGGAAGGACAGTGCGCCGGGCGAGCCGGCGATCGTGCGCGAGGAGACGACCTTGTCCATGTCGGCTTCGGTGAAGCCGTAGTAGGACGGGTCGAGCTCGGGGTGCGGCGGGCGCGGCAGGCCGAGCGGATCGAGGTGCGCTCCTGGCGGATGACGGCGCAGGTCTCGCAGGCGTCCTTGGTCGGGTGGAACAGCGACGGCGGCCGGAAGGACGGGCCGGGCCGGGCCGGCTCGCCCATCGCCGGCAGGCCGCCGAAGTACTCCCGCCAGTCCTCGGGAACCGACAGCGGGTCGCGCTGCCAGTCCTCGTAGAGGACCTCGGCGAACGCGAGGTTCAGGGGGACGTGCCCGTGATCCGGGGAGTTCTGCTCGCCGTCGCTCATCTCGTTCGCCCTGGCTCCGGGGCCGGGACCGGCCCCCGCCCCCCCGCTGACCGCGGAAGCCGGTCATTTTAGCCGGGTTCGGGGGGAGCGGGCGATTGACACCCCCGGCCCGGCGGGCCTAGACATGGTCCGTCCCCGCGTGGACCCGCGCGAGGCCGTCCGCCAGGAGGTCCGCCATGTGCCCCGTCCGCCCCGCTCGCGCCGCCCGTTCCGCCCTGCTGCTGGCGCTGCTGGCGCTTCTCGTCGCCGGTCCGGCCGCCGCGGGGTCGAAGCCCAAGGCGCCGCGGACGCTCGTCGTCGACTCGCTGGCCGACGAGGCCACGCCCTCCGGCGGCGGGCTCACGCTGCGCGCCGCGCTCGAGCGGATCCGCCCGGGAGGCACGATCCGTTTCGCCCGCGAGCTGGACGGCGGGACGATCGGGCTGACGCTCGTCGCCAGCGAGCACACGATCCTGCTCGGCGAGACCTTCCCGCAGGGGAAGTTCGGCGGGTACGCCGAACGCGACTACGGCCGCTCGGCGCTCTCGGTGCGGAAGAACGTGACGATCGACGCCTCGTCGCTGCCGCACGGGATCACGCTGGCCTGGGCCGGCGGCGCGGAGAACCCGGCGCGGGTGCTCGCCGTCTACGGCAACCTGACGATGGAGAACGTCACCGTCACGGGGGGCGTCGCCCAGGCGGCGCCGACCGCCGATCCGGCCCAGCCCTGGACGCTCGCGCGCGGCGGCGGGCTGGCGATCTGGGGCACGGCGACGCTGCGGCGCTGCACCTTCGCGGGGAACCGCGTGGCCGGCGACCACGAGGCCAGCCGCGACCGCGGCGCGTTCGGCGGTGCGATCTACGGCAACCTGCTGCGGCTGTCGGACAGCGTGATCGCGGGGAACGCAGCCTCCGGCTACGGCGCGGCCGGGGGCGGGCTCTACTCGGTCGGCGGCGCCGCGGACGCGGGTGAATCGGCGCTGGCCCGGACCACCGTCAGCGGCAACCGCGTCACCGCGCAGCACGCTTACGGCGGCGGGGTCTATACCGACGGCGGCGGGCCCGGGAACCGCAAGCGGCTGACGGTCGAGAACTGCACGGTGGCGCGCAACCTGGTCGAGGACAACCCGGCGCTGCCCGAGCCGGCCGGTTCGCAGTACTACTACCGCGGCGGCGGGATCTACATGTCGAACGGCTCGCTGACCGTGTCCAGCTCGACACTCGTCGAGAACGCGGTGACCGGGATCCCGGCCGTCTTCCGCGGGCGTCCCAACATGGGGGGCGGGGCGCTGGCGGCGACGATCGGCGACGCGCACACGGTCGAGGAGATCCGGCTGCGGCACGCGATCCTGGCCGGCAACACGCTGAACGGCGCGCCGAGCGACCTGTTCACCGGCTCGCTGATCCAATTCACGAGCGACGGCTACAACCTGGTCGGGGACCTCGACGCCAATTACATTCTGGTGCCGATCCCGCCCTGGTGGTCGCTCTCGCGCAAGCACTGGCCGAAGGAAGGCGATCGCGACGGGGTGCCGTTCGCAGCGGCCGTCGACCGCGATGGCGCGGCGCTGCACGGCGCGATCGTCTCGGTTGGCGTCGAGCCCGGCCAGGCCGTGCCGCTCTGGTATCCGCCCGGCCCGGAGGCGCGCGGCCGGGTCCCCTCGAAGCGCTACCCGGCGACCCCGGTGCAGGCGCAGTACATGGTGCTGCCGGGGCGGACCGACGGAATGCTCGAGGCCGTGCTTGAGCGGCTGCGCACCGAGCACGCCGCCCTGCTGGGGAGCGACTTCGGCGAGGAGTTCGGCGACGTTCGCGGGATCCCCTTCGTGGCGACCCCCGAGACCTGGCCCAGCGACCCCGAGAACGCGCGCTGGATCCGCTTCTGGCGCGATCTCGATGCGGCGCTCGACGGGCGGCTCGGCGCGATCGGGCTGGGGGACGAGTTCTGGGGCTCGTTCGATGACCTGCCCGGCAGCGCCGGCGTGGAGCTGAAGGTCCGCGAGACGAAGCGTATGGTGCATCGCGCCGCCGAGGACCAGCTCGGCTCGAAGCGCTCCGGCGCGACCAGCGCCATCGGCGCGATCGAGGACTGAGCCGGAAAAGGGTCGCTGTCCCCGGTTCCTAGCCGGCGCCGCCGCCGCCGCCGCCGGACCCGCCCCCGCCGCCGGCAGAGGCCCCGCCGCCGGCCCCGACGCCCGAGCTCTGCGCCGAGGTGACGACCCCCGCGAACGAGCCGAGGGCCGACCCGAGCCCCGCGCCGCCGCCGTGCCCGTCGCCCAGCGCGCCGACGTACCATCCGTAGAAGCCGGCGGCCTGCTCGCGCGGCAGCCGGTCGACGAGCGCCGCGAACTCCTTCGAGACCCCCAGCCCGATCGCGAGCGCGAAGGCCTGGCCCCAATCCGCCGCGCCGAAGGGGGGCACCCGTCCCGCCTTGGATTGCTGCTTCACATGCTCGCCCCAGGCCTTCCAGCCCAGGACCTCGCGCTGCGCCTCCGGCGTGCGACGCCGGAATGTCGCGGTCAGGGCCGCGACGAGGATCCCCGCGATCAGGGCCGGCAGCGCCGACGGCACGTGACGCGTCCAGATGACGAGCGCGATCCCGGTTCCGATCAGCAGCGCGGCGATCGCCGCGTTGGCGATCATCGCCCCGGTCGGGCGCGGCTCGAACGCCGGGCGCGCGGCATCGGCCCGGGTGACCAGCTCCTTCCAGCGCGCGAACCAGCTCGTCACCCGCTCGCCCGAGCGGCGGGCCGCCCCCGGCAGGTCGGCGAGGTCGACCTCCTGCCCGGCCGAGGCGACACGGCGCAGAAAAGCCAGCAGCTCGGCCTCGAACGGCGCGAGCCGGTCGGAGGACTGGCCGGTCAGCCGCACCCAGTAGTGCGGCCGCGGGCGGTACCAGGTCACCTCGCTGCGGTCCTCGGCGATCGCCAGGTGCCCGCGCCGCGCCAGGTCGACGAGGGTCGCCCCCAGCGCTCGCGCGTCGACGCCGCCGTGGACCAACTGCGCGACCAGCGCGGGCGGCTTGTCGGAGGGCCGCTCGCCCGGCGCCAGCCGCGGCGTGACAGCGTGGGGCCAGGCTGTGGTGCGGTAGAGCGCGAACCAGCCGGCCACCCCCAGCGCCGCGAGCACGGCGGAGATCAGCAGCGCCGGGTTCCGGCGCGCCGCGACCACCCGCGCCCGCTCGCGCGCGCGGTTGGCCTCGTCCGCCCAGCGCGACTCCTCCGCCAGGATCGTGTCGAGGTCCGGGCCGCCGCCGGCGGCCGGAGCGAGCGCCGGAACGGCCTCGACCGGGAAGACGACCCGCCCCTCGAAGAAGGTCCGCTTCGGCAGCGGCGAGACCTCGAAGCGGACGCTCCCCAGGGGCTCGATCGCGACCGCGCCGTAGAGCGGGCCGTGGGCCCAGGCGCGCAGCGCCTCGGCCGCGACCGGCTCGGTGAAGCGCAGGCGCGCCGTCACCGCGCCGATCGAGCGGTCCCAGTCGGGCCCCACGAACTGGTGGTAGAACGCCGCGATCGCGGGCCCCCGCTCCACGGCGCCGGTGAAGGCATAGGCGAGCGTGAAGGCGCGCCGCTCGTCCTTCGCGCGGTAGTACCAGGTGACGCGCACGGCGGACTCGCTGCGCTCGACGCGGTAGGTCCCCGCCTCCTCGTCGTCGCCGGCAGCCGGGGAATAGGGCACGCCGGCCTCGGCGACCTCGATCGACTCGAGCCGCTCTCCCGGGCGCAGCGGGATCTCGCGGTACGCGTAGCGGAAGCGGCCGCGGAAGGAGTAGACCAGCGTCTCCGTGACCGCGACCCGGCCGTCCGGCAGGACCAGCGCGTCGATCTCCATCTGCGGCACGCTGTAGCGCTTGTCGGCCCGGGCGGGCATCGTCCCGCCGGCCAGCACGGCCGCGGCCAGCGCCAGCCAGAACAGCCCTCGTCTCATCGGGAACCTCGCGGTCGGGGCACCCACCCCTCAGAAGATCTCGCCGTAAACGCCCTCGCCGAAGCCGACCACCAGCGTCCGCCCGACCTTGAGGGTCGGCGCGCGCAGGTTGCCGGTCGGCCCGAGCAGCACGGCGAGCAGCTCGTCGTCCGCCGGACGGTCCTTGCACAGGTCGAAGACGACGACCTTCGCGCCGCGCGCGGCGACGACCCGGTCGGCGCCGCGGGCCAGCGCGAGCGCGTCCCTGGCGCCCAGCCGGACCTTCGTGGCGTCGACCTCCTCCCGGACCTGGACGCCGCGCGGCTCAAGGAACCCCTGAGCCTTCTGGCAGCTGGTTCACCCCTTGCGCCGGTAGTACCAGTCGATCGTGCGGGCCATGACCGTCCCCTTCCCCCGTGACCGGTACCGCGGCGGCGTGGGAAGATCGCCCTCATGAAGGCGATCGTGATCACCCGCCCCGGGCCGCCGGACGTGCTCGCGCTGCGCGAACTCCCGGACCCGGTCCCCGGCCCCGGCGAGCTGCTGGTCGCCGTCCACGCCACCGCGGTGAACCGCGCCGACCTGCTGCAGCGGCGCGGGCTCTATCCCGCCCCGCCCGGGTCGCCGGCGGAGATCCCCGGGCTCGAATTCGCGGGCGAGGTGCTGGGCGGCGCGCTCGCGGGGAGCGGCTTCTCACCCGGCGACCGGGTGATGGGGATCCTCGGCGGTGGCGGCTACGCCGAGCGGCTGGCCGTGCCGGCGGGGCAGTGCCTGCCGGTGCCGGAGCGGCTGTCGTGGGCCGAGGCGGCGGCGGTCCCCGAGACCTTCCTGACCGCTTTCGACGCGCTGGTGCTGCAGGCCGGCCTCGCGCCCGGCGAGACCGCGCTGATCACCGCCGCCGGCTCGGGCGTCGGCACCGCGGCGGCGCAGGTCGCGCGCGAGGCCGGGGCGCGAGCGATCGGCACGCTGCGCACCGCGGCCAAGCGCGAGCGGGTCGCGACGCTCGACCTGGGGTTCGCCGCGCTGCTGGATGCCGGCGCCCCCGACCTGGCCGCGCAGCTGGCGGCCGCGGCCGGGCCGCGCGGCGTCGACGTCGTGCTCGACCTGGTCGGCGCGGCGAGCTGGCCCCTGGCGCTCGACGCGCTGGCGCCGCGCGGGCGGATCGTCGCGGTCGGCACGATGTCGGGGGCGCGGATCGAGCTGGACCTGGGGGCGCTGATGCGGCGCCGCGCGACGCTGGTCGGGACCGTGCTGCGCTCGCGGCCGGCCGCGGAGAAGGCCTCGCTGACGCGGGCCTTCGCCGGGCGGATGCTGCCGGCGCTGGCCGCGGGGCGGCTCCGCGCGGTGGTCGACCGGGTGCTGCCGCTGGCCGAAGCGGCGGCGGCGCACGCGCTGCTCGAGGGGAACGACACGCTGGGGAAGGTGGTGCTGGAGGTCGCGGGCCGAGAGGGCCCCCGCCCCGGGCCGGCTACGGGTTGACGGCGACGAAGACCTGCGCCCCCTCCGAGGCTCCCGCCCTGCCGCCCAGCGCCAGCACCCGCGCCACGCGCGAGCCGTCGTGGTTGCGCGCTACCAGCAGCTTGCCGGACGCGCTGCCGCCCCAGGGGCCGCCCTCGCTCAGCGTGACCGCCTGGCCCTGCGGCTCCCCGACCTCGAAGCCGGCGGCGCGGAACTCGGCCGCGTACCACGCCAGGACCTCGTCGGGGGTCTCCGCGACCGACAGCGAGTAGACGGCGCCCTCGAGGCCGGAGCCGAAGCCGGGAAAGCCCTGCGCCGAGACGCCGCGCCCGTACTCCGCCGTGCCCGGGTAGAGCGGCAGCCAGTCGGGCGCCGGTCCCGCCGCGCCGAGACGGGTGACCGTCCCGTCCCGCTCGAGCGTCACGCCCCCCTCACCCGCCTCGACCTTGACGTCGCGGCCGTCGGGCCGCTTCAGCTCGAACTTCCCCTCCTTGAGTCGCGACAGGTCGACCGTCGTCTCCTCCCCCGTCTTCTTGTTGCGGACCAGGTAGCGGCCGTCGGGCTGGCGCGCGATCTCGAGGTCGGGGTTGAAGCGGGTGATCCAGTCGATCGCCTTCCCCGCCGGGTCCTTCGCCGCCTGCTCGACCGCCTGCGAGGCCCTGCGGATCGCGTAGTAGCTGGCCACCCCGACCGCCGCGATCACGACCAGGACGATCAGCGCCAGCGCGACCAGGATCTTGACCAGCACGCCGCCCCGCTCGCTGCGGGTCCTGCGGTTCCTGCGGGCTGCCGCCATCGTCAGGCCTCCTTTCCGCGTCCGGGGACCGACCGCTCGGCGATCGCCGTGAGCAGCCGATCGAGCGCCTCACGGTAGCCTTCCGCCCCCTTCCCGTCGACGGCCGCGACGCAGGCCGGACGGATCACGCTGACCTGCCGCCAGGGCTCGCGCTCGGCGAGCTTCGACAGGTGGACCTCGACCACCGGGCGGGCGAAGTCCGAGAGCGCGTCGTGCAGCGCGTAGCTGGTGTGGGTCAGGGCCCCCAGGTTGACCAGCGCGCCGGCGGCCTCGTCCGCGCGGTGCTGCAGCGCGTCGATCAGCGCCCCCTCGTGATTGGACTGGAAGAAGAGCGCCCGCGCCCCGCGTTCGGCGGCCCAGCCCGCGATCTTCGCTTCCAGCTCCGGGAGCGTCAGCGTCCCGTAGTGCGCGGGGTCGCGCCGGCCGAGGCGATTGAGGTTGGGGCCGTGCAGGACCAGGATCGCGGGGCCGTTCACCGGAGTTCCTCGGCCAGCAGCGCCTCGACCGTCGCCGCCGGGACCGGCGCCACCACGACCTCCCCGGCGCGCACCGGCAGGATCCACGGCAGCTCGCCGCCGGCGCGCTTCTTGTCGTGCCCCAGCGCCCCCTTCAGCGCGTCCTTCTCGGCCGCGTCGAGCGCCGGCAGCGAGGCCGGCAGCCCGAGCGCGTGGAACAACGCCGGCACCCGGTCGAGCAGCGGCCGGTCGAGCAGCACGCCCGCGCGGTCGGCCAGCTCGAGCGCGAAGACGGTGCCGACCGCGACTGCCTCGCCGTGCGTCAGCGGCACCGGGCGGGCGCGGGTCGCGGTCTCGAGCGCGTGGCCGAGCGTGTGGCCCAGGTTCAGCTTGCGGCGCTCGTCGCGCTCCTCGAGGTCGCGGTCGACGATCTCGAGCTTGACCCGTGCGGCGCGGGCCGTGACCTCCTCGAGCCTCGGCAGCGGCCAGCCCGCCTCGCGCGCGGCGCCGTCCTCGATCGCGTCGAGCAGGCCGGCGTCGCCGATCAGCGCGCTCTTGACCGCCTCGGCCATCCCGGCCGCCAGCTCGGCGGGTGGCAGCGTGAGCAGGAAGAGCGGGTCGAGGTGGACCCGCTCGGGAAGGCGCACGGTCCCGGCGGCGTTCTTGGCGCCGGCGAGGTTGATCCCGTTCTTGCCCCCCAGTGCGGCGTCGAGCTGCGCCAGCAGCGTGGTCGGCAGGAGCGCCAGCGGCACGCCGCGCTTGAAGGTCGCGGCGGCGAGGCCGGCCAGGTCGGTGATCGTCCCGCCCCCCGCCGCCCAGAGCGGCATGTCCTTGTCGAGGCCGGCCTGGAGCAGCGCGTCCCACAGCCGCGCCAGCGTCGCCGGCGTCTTGCACGGCTCGCCCCCCGGGATCTCGATCCAGGCCAGGCCGCCGGGGGCGTGGGCCGAGAGCGGCGCGCGCAGCGCGTCGCGGTGGCAGGCCGGCAGGTGCGCGTCCCAGACGAGCGCCGCCCGCAGCACCGGCGGGAACGGCAGCGCGCCGCGACCGATCGTCACGCCGCGCGCGGTCGGCAAGCCGGGCGCCAGCTCCTGGGCGCGCGCCGCCCACGGCCCGGCGTCGTCGGCGTGCAGCGCGCGCAGCACGCGGACCGCGACCTCGCGCGGCCCGCTGCCCGCGGTCTCGACGCGCAGGTCGGCGCGCGCGTAGCCCGCGGCCCGCTCGCGGCGCAGCGCGTCGAGCCGCGCCACGCGGTCGGCGGCGCTCGAGAGGAGCGGCCGCGCCGCGACCTCCGGCTCGGCCAGCCGCGCCGCCAGCTCGCCCGCCGGCGCGTCGAGGTGAACGATCGCCGCGCGCCGCCCCAGCGCTTCGGCCAGCGCCGCGTTCTCGAGCGTCCCGCCGCCGACCGCGAGCACCTCCGGCCAGGCGTCGGCGGGGCGCGCCAGCCAGAGCCGCGCGGCGCGCTCCTCGGCCGCGCGGAAGACCGGCTCGCCGGCGGCGAACAGCGCCGGGATCGAGCGCTGCTCGAGGATCTCGATCCGCGCGTCGAGGTCGACGAAGGCGCGCTCGAGCAGGGCCGCGAGCAGACTCCCGACGGTCGTCTTGCCCGAGCCCATCGGCCCGGCCAGCACCAGGTCGCGGCGCACGCTCACCGGCCGCGCCCCTTCGGCCAGCGCGGCAGCCGCCCGCGGTAGGCGGCCAGCGCGGCCTGCAGGTCGGGGAGCGCGTCGGCCCCGAACTTCTCCAGCAGCGCGTCGGCCAGCACGATTCCGGCGACCGCTTCCGCGATCACCGTCGCCGCCGGCACGACCGTGACGTCGCTGCGGACGTAGCGCCCCTCGACCGCGCGGCCGGTGTCGAGGTCGACCGACGGCAGCGGCCGGCGCAGCGTCGAGATCGGCTTGAGCGTCAGCC
>JALOKP010000192.1 GCA_025456425.1 Acidobacteriota bacterium
GCTCACCATGCTGGTGGCGGCGATCGCGCCGGGGTTGACCATCGGGTTCATCTCGGCGCCCTTGTTCTGCTCGACCGCGACGATCGAGTTGAAGACCTGCCCGGTGGCGTCGACCCCCATGTTGTCGACGATCGACTGCGGCCCCAGGTCCTCGATCACGCGGGCCATCGTGAAGACCTTGGAGATCGACTGGATCGAGACCTCGGAGGCGACGTCCCCCTCGGTGTAGACCTTGCCGTCGACCGTCACCAGCGCGATCCCGTAGATGTTGGAGTCGACCTTGGCGAGCGCGGGGATGTAGTCGGCGTTGGCCCCTTCCTTGAGCCCCTTGTACTTGGCGTGGGCCGCCGCGAGGGCGGCCTTGATCGAGGCTTCCGACGGGGCCTGGGCCAGCGCGGCGGGCGCGGCCAGGGCCAGCACGATCAGCACGGACAGGACGACGCGCGCACGGTTGCCGGCAACGAGCGACTTCGCGTTCATGGTCAGCCTCCCTCGATCGGGCTCGATGATGGCACAGGCCGGGCGCGGCGGGCGTCCGCGGCAAGCGCCCGCGGCCGCCTGCCGCCGCGTCCTACTCGGGCGGTTGGAACAGCAGCAGCGCGGCGAGCGCGGCCGGGAGCGCGGCGGGCGCGGGTGCGGACGAGCCGGACAGCCAGACGCGGCCCGCGTTGATCACCTCGACCGCGGCGACGGCGCGTCCGTCGCGCTCCAGCGCGTAGCCGGCGGGCGAGCCCAGCGGGATCGGAGACTTCTCGAGCGCGTGGACCGAGCGGATCGTGAGCGACCCGCCGGCGGTCTCGTCCGCGGGGCGCAGCACGCCGACGAAGCCGCCGGTCAGCTTCCGCGCCGCCGCCAGCTCGAGGACCCAGGCCCCGCCGCCCGCCGCGCCGCCGTCCGCGCCCGCCGCGCCGCCCGTCGCGGGGCGGAACGCGCAGACCAGCGCCGGCTTCCCCATCGCGGCGCGCAGGTCGACGGTGACGCCGCTCGGCTGGTGCCAGCCCTCCAGCCCCTTCTGGTGGCACTCGGCGTCGACCGGGCCACCGGGCGTTTCGAGCGTGAAGGCGTAGGGGCGCTTCGATCCGGCCGCGCCGAGATTCAGCAGCTCGACCGACCAGCCGAGCGTGCCGCCGTCGCGCACGGCGCTGGTGCGGTAGGGACCGAAGGCGATCGGCCGGTCCCAGCGCCGCGGGTTGGCGCCCGTGACGGGGAGCGGCGCGCCCGCCGCGGCGAGCGCCGGATCGACCGCCATCCGGGCCTCGGCGGCGCGTACCGGGGCGAGGTCCGCGGCGAGCCCCGCGAGCGCAAGGGTGAGGGAGAACAGGAGGACGCGAACGGACGGGACGGGGTTCATGTCGGCACCCGGGAGGCGCTTCGGCCGGCCCCGCGCGGTCGGGCTGCCGCGAAAGGTGCCGGCGTCGCTGGTTTGGCTAATCGTATCGGCGTACTTCATTAGCCGCATCCGGAACGAGGACGTGCAGGATCCGCGATGAACACATTTGTTCGTGACACTTCGATCATTTTCATTTTGTCCTGGGCGACGGCGACGCCAACCGCGGCCGCCGGAGAGGCCGCGGCCGGCCGCGGCGCGGTCCCCGCCGCGGAGGGTGCGCTGACGCCGGTCCACCCCCCGCGGCAGCCCGCGGCCGACGACGGCCTCGACCCCGCGCTGCTCGGGCCCCGCCCCGCCGGCCCGGATGGCCCGCCGGTCACGGTCCGCTTCCGCTGGCCGCTCCTGGCCCAGGACTGGCAGCACAGCTTCAACTACGTCGATCTCGACCCGTCCGGGGGGATCCAGGACTGGGCCTGTCGCGCGATCACCTACGACACCCACGCCGGCAACGACGTGATGATCCGCGACTTCGTCGAGATGGACGAGGGACGCTTCATCGTCGCCGCCGCGGCGGGGACGGTGATCCGCGCCGAGGACGGCTACTTCGACCGCTCCGCTTTCATCGGCGGCAACGGTCCCAACAACTTCGTCTACGTCCAGCACGACGACGGCAGCACCGGGCTCTACCTGCACCACCGCAAGTGGTCGTCCCTGGTCGGGGCGGGCGAGCGCGTCTTCGAGGGCCAACCGCTCGCGCTGGTCGGCAGCTCGGGCTTCTCGTCCGACCCGCACGTGCACTTCGAGGTCGGCGACGCCGACGGCACCGCACAGGAGCCGTTCGCCGGCGCCTGCCGCCCGGGCACGACGCTCTGGAAGCCGCCGCAGCCGGCGCACACGCAGGACAACGCGATGAGCGTCTACTCGGCCGGCCTGACGATCTACACGCCCGACATCTACACGATCAAGGAACGCTACCCGGACGTGACGCGCGTCGAGCAGAACCCGGCCGCCAACGCCTTCTTCTTTTGGCACCGCAACGCCGACATCCACGCGGGCGACGTCTCGCGCGTCGTGTTCCGCAAGCCGGACGGCACGGTCTACGCCGACGACAGCACCACCTGGACCGCCCCCGCGGCCTACGATTGGCTCTACTGGCAGACCTTCCTGCCCGGCTCGGGATCGCTCGGCACCTGGACCGTCGAGTACTACCAGAACGGGCAGCTCGCGCTGACGAAGAGCTTCACGCTGGCGGCGGGGCCCTACAGCAACCCGGTCGTCAGCCCGGCCGCGTACGCCGTCACGAAAGGGGTCGCGTCGGGAGTGCTCCAGGGGACCGACGCCGACAGCGGGATCGTGCGCTTCGAGCTGGTCACGCCGCCGGCGCACGGCGAGGTCCGGCTGTCGGGCCCGCGCAGCGCGCGCTTCCGCTACGTGCCCGAAGCGGGCTACTCCGGTCCCGACTCGTTCCAGGTCCGGGCGCGGGACACCGAGTACCGCGACAGCGCGCCGGCGACGATCTCGCTGACGGTCTTGCCGACGCGGCAGAACGTGCTGCGGCTGGAGGGGGACACCGAGGAGGACTACCTCGAGGTCCCGGCCAACGCCCTGCTGGACACCCCCGGCAACGCCTTCACGGTCGAGGCCTGGATCCGCCCCGGGATCGGCTCGAACCAGTACCAGCGGGTGATCGATCGGCGCGGCGCGGGGCCGTCCGACACGCGCGGGGTCGCGCTGCGGCTGGTCCCCGACGGTTGGGTCGAGTTCAGCCTGGGGCGCGGATCGGACGCGGCCTACTGCTACTCGATCGGGCGGATCCCGCTGACCCGCTGGACCCACGTCGCGCTGACCTACGACGGGACCTATCAGCGGATCTTCCTGAATGGCGCGCTCGACAACTTCTGCTTCGCCCCCGGCGCGATCTCCTGGGCCGGGACCGGGGCGCTGCGGATCGGCGGCGGCTTCGGGTCGTTCGAGACCTACCGCGGCGACCTGGACGAGGTCCGCTGGTGGGCCCAGTGCGGCTTCTACAGCTCGCCGCTGCCGGCGGCGCTGCGCGGCAACTGGCGCCTCGACGGGAACGCCCAGGACAGCACGGTCAACGCGCTGCACGGCGTGCGGCTTCCCGGCGCGTCGTTCGAGGCGACCGACCCCGGCACGCCGCTGCGCTGCGCGGGCGTCAACCGCGACGGCGACGGCTTCACGGACGCGGCCGACAACTGCCCGCTGATCGCGCAGGCGAGCCAGGCCGACGCCGACGTCGACGGGGCGGGCGACGCCTGCGACCTCTGCCCGGCGGCGAAGGACCCGGCGCAGGCCGACCTCGACCTGGACGGCGTCGGCGACGCGTGCGACCGGTGCCCCTTCGTCGGCGATACCGCGCAGGCCGACGCCGACGGCGACGGGGCGGGTGACGCCTGCGATCCGTTCGCCGGCGACGCCACGCGCAGCGTCCCGTCGGCGGCGATCACGCTGACGGCCGTCCACGACCGGGTCGCCGGCCTCTCGAACTTCAGCTGGACCGCCGAGCCGCGCTCGGCCCGTTACGAGTTCCACCGCGGCACGCTGGAGATGGTCCGCGCGCGCTTCTACGGCACCTGCCAGAATGGCCGCGACGCCAACCCGAACGACCGGGCCTTCGCGGAAGGGGAGTCGCCCGCGCCGGGCGCCGCCTATTTCTACCTGGTGCTGGGCGTCGCGGCGGACGGCACGCGCGGGCTGGCGGGGACCGACGCCGGCGGCCAGCTGCGCGACCTGCGCGCGCGCGACTGCCGCTGACGCGGCCGGCCGCGCGTGGCATCCTTCCCCGCGACGGGGAGGCTCCCATGGCGCTGAGAGACCGGCTGCTGGACGACCTCAAGGCCGCGATGAAGGCGCAGGACGCGAAGCGCCTGGCGACGCTGCGGATGCTCAAGGCCGAGGTGCTCAAGGGCGAGGTCGCCCTGCGCGAGACGAAAGGGCTCGATTACCACCTGGACGACGCCGAGGTCACGCGCCTGCTCTCGGCCTACGCCAAGCAGCGGCGCGAGTCGATCGAGGCCTACCGCAAGGGCGGGCGCGAGGACCTCGCGGCGCAGGAAGAAGCCGAGCTGGCGATCGTCGAGGGCTACCTGCCGAAGGCGCTCTCCGAGGACGAGGTGCGCGCCGTGGTGGAGGCGGTGATCGCCGAGACCGGGGCTTCCTCGAAGAAGGACCTGGGCGCGGTGATGAAGGCCGCGATGGCGCGGCTGCAGGGGGCGGCTGACGGCAAGCTGGTCAACCGGCTGGCCGCGGAGCGGCTGGGGCCGTAACCGCGGAGCGGTGCCGGCCCCCCGGGGCGGCCGGCCCCGTTCCCCTCCTTACCGCGCAATACCGTTTGCGTCCGCGGCCTTCCGTCCCGCGCCGAGTTCCCTGCGGGAGCGCCAGATCGGGCGCGGCTCCCTTTTTCTACTCCTCGTCAAAAAGCCGAGAAACAGAAGGCCTAACTTTGTTATCTTCTGCCGGATCGGTTCCCTGGGGAGGGCACCATGTCAGGCCGTCGTCCGCTCGCGTCGCGATTCCTCCTGCTGCTCGTCGTGGTCTCCCTCGCCGCCGGCGCGCAGCTTCCGCTGCTGGCCGACGCGATCGCGCTCTCGGTCGCGCGCGGTCCCGGCGCGGGCGAGGTCACGCTGAACTGGTCGGGCGGAACCGCGCCGTACCAGGTCTTCCGGGCGCCGCTCGCGGCCACCGTGCTCGATCCGCCGAACCGGCTCGAACGTCGCGATCTACGGCCAGAACTTCGGGACCGACCGCGCGCTGGTGCAGGTGCGCTTCAGCTACACCGACCTCCCCAGCGGCGAAACGCTGACGATCGACCAGGCGGTCTTCGCGGTCGCGGAGACGCGGATCGACCTGGCCGTCCCGATGGCCACGCCCAACGTGATCAACCAGGTCCAGGTGATCGTCAACAGCGTCTTCTCGCCGCCGGTGGACTACCTCGTCGGACCGCTGCCGCCCGATCCGACGCCGGGTGTGGCCGGCAACGAGACCGCGGCGTTCATCGACGAGCTGGACGCGCTGCTGGTGCTGTTCGACGCCAAGCTCGATCCCTGGTTCGTCCAGACCGGCCTGCTCCAGCCGTGGGAGGTCCAGCCCTTCCACGACGACATGACCGCGATGCGCGACGCGGTCGCCACGATGCGCGCCGACCTGATGGCGCGGGCCGCGGCCGACCTGGCGGTGACCGACTGCATCCTGGGCACGCCGAGCTTCCAGGACCTGCTGCAGCGGGTGCGCGACGCCCAGGCTGCGCTGCACGGCAGCCCGCTCGGCTCGATCATGTGCGAGGGGCGGGCGGTCCGCGACGTCGTGCGCGACATCGTCGACGTGCTGAACATCATCGACGAGATCCTGAGCGACGTGCAGACCGCGCTGAACGTCGCCTGCGGGCTGTCGACGATCGCCGCGATCTTCAGCTTCGGCGCCGCCTCGCCGCTGGCGGCCGCGATCTGCACGGCGGCGGCGATGGTCAACACGATCGTCGAACCGATCCTGGCCGCGATCGAGGCCGCCTCGACCGCGATGGACGCGATCGCCACCGCCGCGCCGGTCGACCCGGTCTCCGGCTCCCTGGCCGCGGCCGTCCTGCACCCGCTGTGGGGCGGCGAGCCGCCGGTGGTCTACGTCCAGGGCACGATCCCGGTCGAGGCCACGCTGTCGCAGGACTTCCACAACGCCTCCTGCAACCCCTCCGGCTGCACCCGGTCGTTCGAGATCGAGATCTACTTCATCCCGATCGACATCGACTTCACGATCCCCTACATCACGGTCGACGACCTGCCGATGACCTGCGCGGTCGACGCGGCGAATTCCCCCGCCTTCACCGACCTCGGAGCGGTCAACGACGGCGCGACCTGCCGCTTCACCGGCGCCGACGCCTTCGGGCCCGCGTGGGACCGCGGACCGCGCGACGTCCGCCTGCGATCGAGCTGCGGGGACGAGACGCTGGGTCCGGTCGTCCGCTCCTATCGCCTCGTGTCCGGTCCGCGGCTCTTCTCGGTCACGCCGGGCACGGCGCAGTTGCGCGACACGATCGAGCTGACGGGCGAGTTCATGCCGCCCCAGGCGGCCGGCGCGGAGACCAAGGCGACGGCGCTGTTCGGCGGGGACAAGCAGGTGATGCTCGCCACCGAGGCCGACCACTACACGCTGCGGGTCCCCGACACCGACAACCAGGCCGAGTCGGTCGGGCTGCGAGTCCAGGGGCGCGACGCAGACCAGGTGCTGCCGTTCCACGTCCTGCCGCCGGTCCTGACGCTGGCGCGGATCGATCCCGGGTTCGAGGGCGAAGAGGTCGAGCTGCACGGCACGGGCTTCGCGACCGATCCGGCGCGCAATGTGCTGACGCTGTCGGACCAGCCGGTGTTCGTGGACCGGACCGAGCCGTTCGGGCTGGTCTTCCGGATCCCGGCGGGTGCGACGAGCGGCCCGCTCCGCCTGACCGCGGCGTCGCACGGCAGCAACCTGCTGCCGTTCGGCGTGCGGCGCTGGGGCGCGGCGCCGGGCGTGGCGCTGTCCCATCCCGATCGCGACGCGTACAACCCGGCGCTCGCGGCGCACGCCGACGGCACCGTGGGCGTGGCCTGGGTCGACCGGCACGCCTCCGGCGGCGCGCTGCGGCTGCTCTTCACCGACGCCGCGCCGACCGACGGCGGCTTCCGCGTCCCGATCGCGATCGCCCCGACCGTCGCCGGGACCGAGCTGCTGGGCCCGCCGTCCGCGCCGCAGTCGCCGGACGTCGCGATCGGGCCGGACCACGCCTTCCACGTGGCCTGGGTCGACGCCGCCGGCGCCGTGCGCTGCGCTTCGTTCGCCAAGGGAGCGTCGCCCGCGGCGAGCGTGGTGGCGATCGCGCCACTCGCCGGGACAGTGATGCGCGACCCGTCGGTGGCGGTGATGGCCGACGGCTCGGTCCACGTCGCCGCGACGAGGGTGCCGACCGACGGCGGGATCGAGAACGCGCTGCTGCACGCGCGGTCGACCGACGCCGGGGCGAGCTTCGGCGCGCCGGTCGAGTTCGCCGCGCCGGGCAGCGGCACGACCAGCGACGGGCTGCACAAGGGAGAGGTCGACCTGACCGTCGCCGACGACCGGCTGTGGCGCGCGTTCACGCAGTTCGCGACCTACTACGACCCGCAGTTCGGCGACTCGCTGCAGCGCGAGGTCTTCACCCAGAGCTCGACCGACGGCGTGACTTGGACCGCGCCCCAGGGGGCCGGCGGAGGACGGGTGGACGTCGCCCACTCCGGCGCGCCGACCTCGTCCCGCAACGCGCCCTCGGTCTCGGGCGACGCCGCCGGCGCGGTCGTCGCCTGGGACGCCTCGACCACGACCCCCTACAACCCCGAAGGCGCGACCGAGATCTTCGCCTCGCGTTTCGTCGGCGCGAACGCCGAGCCGTACGCCCCGGCCGGCGTCGGCGTCGTGACGCCGGCCTCCGCGGGGCAGCCGCAGGAGGTGAGCCGCGCGGCGCTGGTGCACCACACGCCGGGCGGCAGCGCGATGACGGCCGTGGCCGCGGTGCGGCGCGTTCCGGGGACTTCACCGGACGGACTGCCCGGCGTTCCGCGGCTCCACGTCCGCCGCTTCCCGCTGCGCGACTTCGCGAACCCGACCCTGTTCGAGACGACGCCGACCGTGCTCGGCCTCGACACCGCGACCGAGGACGCCGCTCCCGCGCTCGACGTCGACGGCTCCAACCACTACCACCTGGCCTGGCTGCAGGGCCCGCCAGGGCACCGCGTCGTGCGCTACCAGACGACCCGCGCCCCCGTCTGGCCCGACACGTTGCCCGACAACCCGCCCGCGATCGCGGCCCCGCCGCGCGACGTGATCGCCGTCAACATGGGAGCGAGCTACGCGGATGGCGACCCGCTGCACCACTGGGGCTTGCTGCTGGTCGACCCCGATTTCCCGGCCGAAACGCGCTGGGTCGGGGTCAGCCCGATCGCCAACCAGAACGGACAGCAGGGCCGGCCGTCGCTCTCGGCCGGCGGAGCGCTGATCTACCAGGGGCACGGTCACCTCTACGGCGCCGGCCTGGCCTCGCTCTCCGGCGCCGTCAGTGCCGCGGGCGTCGACGTTCCGGCGACCGAGCAGTACATGGCGCGCCTGCTCTTCCCGTCGATCGGCGACGACGGCACGCTCTACGGCGTTTTCCCGCTGGCTGAGCACAGCTACTTCCGGGGCGGGGTTTTCCGCCGCCCGCCGGGAGCGACCGCCTTCGAGCGGGTCGGGACGAACTACATGAGCCGCGACGCGCAGGAGTACACGGCGTCGCCGACCGGACGCTTCGTGGCCTACCTCGACGACGACAACCAGCTCCTGGTCCATGACACCGTGCTGGACCTCGAGCTGCCGGCGCCGATCACCGACGGCTCGAGCATCCTGCACTTCGAGTGGGCTCCGCACGCGGACCGGCTGGTCTACCCCGCGCCCGGACTCTGCAGCTTCGATCCGTTGTTCTCGTGCTACACGCTGACCGACTGGAACCTCGCAGCCGGCACCTGGACCCAGTCCGCCGAAGCCCGCGAGATCGTGCAGCCGGCCTACAAGCCGGACGGCGCGGCGATCGTCTACCGCTGCGCCGGCACCGGCTGCTGCGATCCATTGGCCGTCGCGCCCGAGACCGCGATCTGCACGACCAACGCGCTGATGGTCCCGCGCGTCGCCGGGGCGATCGACATCGACCCGACGTGGTCACCCGACGGCGACGCGATCGCCTTCATCCGCCAGGACCCGGCCGTGAGCGAGAGCCGGATGCTGATGATCTGGCATCCCGGCGATCCGGCCGCGACGCCGCTGACCGGTCCGGTGCTGGGGCTGCCCGAGTGGAGCCCGTACTCGATGCGCGAGTCGGCCTGGAAGCGGGTGCCGCAGTAGGGGGGAGCGCGCGGGAAGCGGCCGGCCTGCGGCGGCGCGCGCGGCGCGCCCCCGTCAGGGCTGCCGCCGCATCCCGATCGCGACGCAGAGCCAGGCCACGGCCAGCAGCGCGAAGCCGACGCCGGCCGTGACCATCGCCTCGGCCAGCCCGGCCATCAGCATCCCCGAAGGGGTGACCGGACCGGCCTCCACGAAGCTGGCCGCGCGCGCGAAGGACGCCGCCAGCCCGGAGACGATCGAGCTGGCCGAGGCCAGGATCACGGCCAGCGAGAGCGGCCGCAGCATCGC
>JALOKP010000193.1 GCA_025456425.1 Acidobacteriota bacterium
CCCGGCAGCTTGCGCGACTTGCGCACGTCGACCAGCAGCAGGTGGTTGTCGGTCCCGCCCGAGACGACGTGGAACCCGCGCCCGGCCAGCGCCGCGGCCAGCGCCCGGGCGTTGGCGACGACGCGATGCGCGTAGGCCCGGAAGGCCGGCGTCGCGGCCTCGGCCAGCGCCACCCCCAGCGCGGCGATCGTGTTGAAGTGGGGCCCGCCCTGCAGGCCGGGGAAGACCGCCTTGTCGATCGCGTCGGCGTGCTCGGGCGTCTTCGACAGGATGATCGCGCCGCGCGGGCCACGCAGCGTCTTGTGGGTCGTGAAAGTCACGACGTCGATGTGCGGGAACGGCGACGGGTGCGCGCCGCCGGCGATCAGCCCCGCGATGTGCGAGACGTCGCCCAGCGCGATCGCGCCGACCTCGCGCGCGATCTCGCCGAAGGCCGCGAAGTCGATCGTCCGCGGGTAGGCGGTGTACCCGCAGAGCAGGATGTCGGGCCGGAACTCGAGCGCCTGGCGGCGGACCGCGTCCATGTCGATCACGTCGCGCTCGTTGACGCCGTAGTGCTGGACCTCCCACCACATCCCGGTCACGCTGACCGGGCTGCCGTGCGTCAGGTGGCCGCCATGGTCGAGCCGCAGCGCCAGCAGCTTCCCCTGGTAGGGCTTCATGAAGGCGGCGTAGACGGCGAGATTGGCCGGTGCGCCGGAAAGCGACTGGACGTTGGCGTAGGGGTAGCCGAAGAGCGCCTTGGCGCGCTCGATCGTCAGCGTCTCCAGCGCGTCGTCGAACTCCTGCCCCTGGTAGTAGCGGCGGCCGGGATACCCCTCGCCGTACTTGTTGGTGAAGGCCGAGCCCAGCGCGGCCCGAGGCCGAGCCCAGCGCGGCCCGGACGGCGGGCGAGGCGTGGTTCTCAGAGGGGATGAGGCGGATCGAGCGGAGCTGGCGGCGCTCCTCGCGCTCGATCAGATCGGCCACCAAGGGGTCGATCGCGCGCACCGGGGCGGAGGAGGAGAGGTCGGGAATGGTCGTCATCGGGCACCTCGGCGGGGGGAGGCGATTCTAGCCCGGCCCCCGGCGGGCCCGCCGAAAGCAACTGGGGGACGGGAGGCGCCCGTCGCCCGGGTCCCCCTAACTCACTCTTATTAAAGCAGAAAGCCCTTCACACCGAATCCCTCATCGGCTAGCTTTGCCGGGTTCCGCGCCGGTGTTCGTCCAAGCCGACCGCAGCGGATCAGGAGGAGAGTCGCGATGAGGAAGTCGCTAGCTGTCGTGGCCCTGGTGGTGTGCGCCGTACTCCCCGTCCTCGCGGGCGAAGCGACGGTGACGCCGAGTGCCGGCGCATCCGGCAACGAGTTCGTGTTCGGCGGCGAGACCTGGGTCGATCAGGAGGCCTTCGTCAACAGCGGCCTGCGCTGCGGCACGGCACAGTTGACGCTGGACGCGATGGACGCGATCGAGGACGAGGTCCGCCAGCGCATGTCGCAGCCCGGCAACGACGTGACCGGCGGGACGATCAACGTCTACTTCCACGTCATCCGGAAGGGGACCGGCTACGCCAACGGGGACATCACCGACAAGATGATCGCCGACCAGATCGCCGTGCTCAACGCGGCCTATGCCTCCTGGGGGTGGAGCTTCAACCTCGTCTCCACCGATCGCACCACGAACTCCCAGTGGTTCAGCATGCGGCAGGGCTCGAAGGCGGAGCGCGATGCCAAGCGCGCGCT
Organism: Acidobacteriota bacterium; assembly: GCA_025456425.1. GTDB lineage: Bacteria > Acidobacteriota > Polarisedimenticolia > J045 > J045 > JALOKP01. The sequence continues at coordinate 1,722 of JALOKP010000193.1, forward strand.
GCGCAGGGGTACGGCTGACGACCTCAACATCTACAGCGCCGGGCTGTCGAGCGGCCTCCTGGGCTGGGCGACCTTCCCCTCGAGCTACGCGTCCAATCCGACGAACGACGGCGTCGTGATCCTCTACTCTTCCGTTCCTGGCGGGACCGCGGCCCCCTACAACCTGGGCGATACCGCGACCCACGAGGTGGGCCACTGGATGGGCCTGTACCACACCTTCCAGGGCGGCTGCGCCGAACCGGGCGACTACGTCAGCGATACTCCCGCCGAGGCCTCGCCGGCCTACGGCTGCCCGACCGGACGCAACACCTGCACCGCCGCCGGGCTGGATCCGATCACCAACTTCATGGACTACACCGACGATGCGTGCATGAACACCTTCTCGTCCGGGCAGGACTCGCGGATGGACGCGCAGTTCACGACGTACCGTTACGGCAAGTAGCGGACGCTCCCGGATCGCGCCGGCCGGCCAGGCCGGCGGCGAGCCGCGAAACGACGGGCCCGCCCCCCGGGGCGGGCCCTAGCTTTTTCCGGGACGAGTTCCCGGCTCAAGGGCGTGGCGCAGGGTCCGATGAGCCCAGGAGGAGCCTTCGTCCGGACGGCGTCCGGCGCGGGCTCCCGGATGGCCCGCCCCGCGGGGGCGGAGGAGGCTCCCGTGCCCCGAACCGCGCCGTTGGCGCGCGTGCCGCACAAGCCGCGGGTCGCGAAGGCGCTCGCCGAGATCCCCTTCGTCGGCGTGGCCTCGGACTTCTGACGCGATGCCGATCCAGGGACGGTTCCTGCGGAGCAAGGTAGCCCGCCAGATCTTCGGGCTGGTGATCGCGGCCACGACCGTGCCGTCGGTCCTGCTCTTCATCTATGCCATCACCTTCGTCGAGTTGCACAACGAGGCCCAGGCGCTCCGGCGCATGCACGACTCGACCAAGCTGCTCGGCCTGCAGCTGCTCGAACGGCTCGAGAGCCAGGGCAGGACTCTGGCGCTCACGCGGGGGGAGATCGAGCACCACGCCGCGGACGCCGCGCTGTCAGCGAGCCCGCTGGACTCGGGATTCGAGTGGATCGGCATCGTCGGGCCGGAGGGGCGTGAGACGGTCACGCTCCACGGGCAGCCGGGCCCCGCCGGATCGTCGCCCGTCACGCCCGGCAATGCCGGCAGCCTGGCGATCGACCGCACCGGGAGTGAGCCCGCGATCGTCCTGAGCGAGCCGTTGCCCGGCGCGGCCGGCCCTGCGCGCACCCTGGTCGGACGGGTGCCCGGCTCCGCGCTGCTCGCGCCGCTGGCCGCAGCGATGCCGGAGTGGGCCTCGATCGCCGTCCTCGACGAGTCCGGGCGCATCGTCTGCTCGACGCGGCCGGACCTGCCTCCGGCGCTGCTTCAGGCGGCGCAGGACGCGGCGACCCGGCGCGCCCTCTTCGAGTGGACCGGGAGCGAAGGCGAACGCTCGGTCGGCTACGGCTGGCCACTGTCCCTGCGAGGACGCTTCGGCAACCGGGCCTGGACCCTGATCCTGATCGAGCCGCGCGACCGGGTTCTCGCGCCGACGGCGCGCCTCTGGCAGGTGCTGCCGCTCGTGCTCGCGCTGTCGATCGGCATGGTCTGCCTGGTCGCGGCGATCCAGATCCGCCGCCGCGTCGAGCCGGTCGATAGCCTGATCACCGCCGCGCGGCGCGTCGCGGACGGCGACCTGGGAGCGCGGGCCGACCTGCTGCCCACCGACGAGTTCGGCGTGCTCGCCCAGTCGTTCAACGGCATGGCCGCGCAGCTGCAGCACGACTTCGATGCCCTGGCGACCCGTGCCGAGATCGACCGCGCCGTGCTCTCGTCGCTCGACCGCCACGAGATCGCGATCAAGCTCCTGCAGCGCCTGCCGGGACTGGTGCGCTGCGACGGCCTCGCGCTGACGCTGCTCGACGGCTCGCGCGGCGAGCGCTTCGCGCTGGTCGAAGGGGGCTCGGTCAAGCCCCACCGCGACGAGATCGTCTTCGGGTCGGAGGAGAGCGCGTTCCTGGGCCGGCTGGGCGACCCCGGCAGCGCGCGCACGCTGTGCGCCGTGCCGGCCGCCTTCCGGCCGCCGGGGGCGCGCAGCGCGGACACCTGGGTCTTCCCAGTCACCGTGCGTGGTGCACTCGGCGCCGTGCTGGCCGTCAGCCGCCGCGACGAGCAGGTCGTCGCCCACCAGTACGCGGTCGTTGGCCAGCTTGCGGCGCAGCTGGGGGTCGGCCTGACCAACGCCCGGCTGCTCGAGGAGATCGACCGCGCCAACTGGGAGATGGTCGAGGCGCTGTCGCGCGCGATCGACGCCAAGTCGCCCTGGACCGCCGGCCACTCGACCCGCGTGACGATGGTCGGGCTGGCGATCGGGCGACACCTGGGGCTGGACGACAAACAGCTCGAGTCGATCCACCGCTGCGGCCTGCTGCACGACATCGGGAAGCTGGGGGTCCCGGTCGAGATCCTTGACAAACCGGGACGCCTGACTCCGGAGGAGATGGAGATCATGAAGCAGCACCCGGCGATCGGGGCGCGGATCGTCGCGCCGATCTCGGCCTACTCGGATGTCGCGGCGGCCGTGCGGCACCACCACGAGCACTTCGACGGGAACGGCTACCCCGACCGGCTCGCGGGCGACGAGATCCCGCTGATCGCCCGGATCTTCGCCGTGGCGGACGTCTTCGACGCGCTGGCCTCGCCGCGCCCGTACCGCGAAGCCTGGACCTCCGAGCAGGCGATCCGGCACATCGCCGAGGGCGCGGGGACGCAGTTCGATCCGCGGGTGGTCGAGGCGTTCCTGGCCGAGGTTCACCAGTTCCAGCCGGTGCGGCCCTCGGACCACGCGGACGAGCCCGAACTGGTCGGTGCGCCCGGCGGGCCGTGAGGCGGACCCGTTGATGCCGATGCGACGGCGGACGACCGGCGCGCTGCTGCTCGGGCTGGTGCTGCTGTTCGGATTCCACTCGATGCTGGTTTCGCACCGCTCCGCGGGGCCGCTGCGCGCGGTGCAGGCGGCGCTCGACGAGCGGTTGGCGGCGTTCCGGACGGGTCCGGCGACTCCGCCTCAGGGGCAGGCCGCCGGGTCGGCGTTGGAGCGCGACGCGCCGTTGCCGTCGCTGCCGTAGTCCCCCGCGCCGCCGCACCCCGCGTCGACGCCGCGCACCAGGTACAGGTAACCGTCGCCCGCCGCGGGCGTCGCGCCGTCGTCGACGAACGGTTCGGTGCGGTCGTCGGCGAGGCAGGGGCCGTAGGCGCCGGGCGCCAGCGCCGAGAGCGCCCCACGCGTCACGTCGTAGGTGTCGGCCGAGGGGGCGGTGCTCCACGCGACGCGTGTCGGCGCGGTCCCGGTGACGGTCACGCCGCCGATCGCCGGCGGCCGGCCCTCGCCGGCGTCCGCCGCGGCGCAGTCGGCGCCGTCGAGGGCCCCGTCGCCGTCGTCGTCGGGATCGCACCGGTCGCCGCTCCCGTCGGCGTCGGCGTCGCAGGGGTCGGCCCAGGCCGGGTCGTCGCACGCGTCGGGTGCCAGCCGCGCGACGCGCAGGTAGTCGAAGCGGGCCACGAATCCGGCCCGGTTCATCGCCACCAGGCCGATCTTCTCGTTCGCGCCGAGGGCGTGGCGCCAGCTCGCACCGCGCGTCCAGGCCAGGCCGTCGGCGCTGGTATAGGCGGTGTAGACCGCGCCGCCGAAGACGCCGCGCCGGACGATCCGGAGCCAGGTCCAGTCGGCGGGCGC
>JALOKP010000081.1 GCA_025456425.1 Acidobacteriota bacterium
GCCCCCGAGCACCAGCAGTCGTCCGCGGTCGAGAGCGTGTCGTAGTGGTTGATCGCGCCGACGCTGACGATGTTCTTGGCCCAGGCCTCGGGGCGGCTGAACTGGTCCCCCGCGTTCGACTGCGACTGCAGGATCGCGATGTCGAGCCGCCAGATGATGTCGTCCATCTCCTGCGAGTAGCTGGTGTAGTTGAGGACCCGCGAATTGCCCCACGAGTTGCTCTGGAACGAGGCGAAGTAGGGAGCACCCTTGAGCTGCTGCGTGTGGGCGAAGCGGTCGCCCAGCTCGTCGTAGTCGGCCATGATCCCGACCCCGCAGGGGAGGCTCCCCAACCCCTGGGCCGAGCCGTCGCCGTCGCGGTCGCCGTTGCCGAAGACGATCCCGAAGGTGCTGGTCCCGTGGCTGTCGCTGTTGTGCGGGCCGTGGAACAGCTCGGTGTCGAAGTCCATGTGCGTGTCTTCGAACCCGGCGTCGAGCACCTCGCCGCGCACGCCGGTGCCGCAGTAGCCGTAGTTGCTCTCCAGCCAGTTCAGGCCGTTGTCCTGGCGGATCAGGTCCATGTCGGTCCCGGGGACCCCCTTGGGGTCGATCCACGCGACGTCGTCGTGCGCGGCCAGCGCCCGGGCCTGCTCGCGCGTCAGGCGCAGCTCGACCACGTGCCCGCTGGGCCAGGCGGCCAGCACCTGGGCCCCCAGCTCGCGCGCGCGGCCGACGATCCGCTCCTTGCCGGAGGGGCCCCACTCGAAGGCGGTGACGCGCAGGTCCATCCGGTCGTCCGCGGCGGCGCCGTCGGCCGCGGCGCGATTCGACGGCGGCGCGCCGGCCAGCCAGTCGCGAACCTCCCACGACAGGCGATAGGAGGGATGGAACGGCTCGACGCGCTCGACGAACTCGAGCCCGGCCAGTCCCGCGGCCCGCTGTGGCTCGACCCGCACCAGGTGCGCGTTGTGCGGGAAGAAGGCGAGCAGCTCGCCCCCCGCGTCGGCGACGGCCTGCCGCCATTCGGGCTGGCTGGGCGTGCGGAACTGGACCAGGAAGACGTGTCCCGCGGGCCCCTGGGCCAGCCCCGGAAGGGTCGGGGGCAGGGGACGGCCCGGCTCGGTCCGACCGTCGCGCAGCAGGAGCGCGCTCTCGCTCTCGCGCGCGGCGCTCCAGGTGGCGCCGGCATCGCGCGTCACCGCGTACCAGCGGAGCGCGCTGCCGGCCTCGGTCCAGGTCGCGAACCCGGCGGGGACCGCGGGGGCCCGACCGGCGGCGAGCGGCTCGATCCGCCGCGCCGACTCGCGCAGCAGCGCGCGCGTCTCGGCCCCGTCGGGCCGCGGCGTGACCGCGAACAGCCGGAACAGCTCGCCGTCGCGCTCCACCTCCAGCCGAGGGCGGGGCATCGTTTCGGCCAGAGCCGGGCACAAGGACAACGCGAGCAGGGCAAGCACGGTGCAGGCGGTCACGAACGGCGCGCGGGCGGGCGCTCGGAGCATCGGTCAAACCTCCGGGAATGCGAGAAGTTACCCCGAAGGGCGGCGGGGTGCCCGCCGCCACCGCGCGGCCGCGCTGGAATTCGCTCCGCGCCGCGTCCATGATCCGCCCCCGGGCCGGAGGGGCAGTGACTTCCTGTTTAGTCGCCGCGGCGTTGTGGGCGCTCTCGATCAGCCTGTTCCGGCCGCTGATCGCCCGCTACGGGCCGGCCCCGGTGAACTTCTTCAAGTGCGCCTTCGCCTCGCTGGCCTACCTGGCCTGGCTCGCGTTCACCGGGCGGCTTCCCGCGCTGGCCGCGCTCGAGCCCGGCGCCCTCGCGCAGCTCGCGCTCTCCGGCTTCGTCGGGATGGCGATCGGCGACTCGCTGCTCTTCTCGGCGGTCGCTGCCGGAGGGATTCAGCGGACGCTCGTGATCTACAACAGCGCCCCGCTGATGACCGCCCTGCTCGACTGGGCCTTGGGGGGAGGTTTCCCGACCCCGCAGGTCTGGCTGGGGATGCTGCTCGTCGCCGCCGGGGTCGCGCTGGTCGAGACCGACCCGGCCCGGCCGGCCGGGGCGACGGGTCCCGCCCCCGACCGCCGCGCGCTGCGCTGGACCGCGATCGCGGCGCTGGGGGCGGCGCTCGGGCAGGCCTCGGGGCTGCTCCTGATGCAGCGCCCGCTGCAGTCGGTCCCGGTGGTCGAGGCCAGCCTGGTCCGGCTGGCCGCGGCCGGCGCGGGGGTCCTGCTGCTGCTCGCGCTGCGGCGGGGCGGGCCGGGGCAGCTGGCCCGGATGGGCCCGCGGGCCTGGCCCGCGCTGGCGGTGCCGAGCCTGACCGGGACCGTGATCGCGGTGATCTTCATGATGCAGGGGGTGCGGGACCTGCCCGCCGGGATCGCCGCCGCCCTGCTGGGCACGACCCCGCTCTTCTCGCTGCCGATCTCCCGCTTCGTCCTGCGCGAACCGGTCGGGCCGCGCTCGTTCGCCGGGACCGCGGCCGCGGTCCTCGGGGTGGCTTTGTTCGCGCTCTGAGCGGTGCAGTATCCTCGCGCGGCTGCAGCCGGCCGTGCCGCACTCCGGCCGCGCCGCCCACCGGCGAGGAGTCCCGATGACGAACGCGTCGCTCTACAAGAGCCACCTCGAGACCATGGACCGCTGCCTGGCCGACGCCCTCGAGCGCGCCGGCGCGAAAGGGCTCGCGCTGGAAGGGGTCCTGTTCCACGCCGGGCGGGCCGAGACCTACCACGTCGACGACAAGGAGATCCCGTTCGAGTCGACCCCCCACTTCCGCCGCTGGGTGCCGCTGTCGGGGCCCGAGCACGTGGTGCTGGCGCGGCCCGGGCGCCGCCCGCTGGTGGTCCGGGTCAACCCGCGCGACTACTGGTACGAGGCCGCTCCGGTCGCGCCGTCGTACTGGCAGGAGTCGGTCCAGTTCGCGGAGGTCGCCGACTTCGCCGAGGTCGCCGGCGTGGTCGGCCCGCTCTCGGGCGTGGCGTACGTCGGTAACTCGCCGGCCGCGGCGAGCGAGCTGGGGATCGACGTCACGCTGGTCGAGCCCGAGGCGCTGATGAAGCCGCTCGACTGGCACCGCGCAGCGAAGACGGCGCACGAGGTCGCGCTGGTCGAGGTCGCGGCACAGAAGGCGGCGGAAGGCCACCGCGTCGGGCGCAAGGCGTTCGAGGGGGGGGCCTCCGAGCGCGAGATCCACTACGCCTACCTGCAGGCCACCGGCCAGCTCGAGCACGAACTGCCGTTCGAGACGATCATCGCGCTCGACGCCAAGTCGGCGACGCTGCACTACCACACCAAGCGCGGCCGCGAGGCGGCACCGGGGAAGGTCTTCCTGCTCGACGCCGGCGCCTCGCACGAAGGGTACGCCTCGGACATCACGCGGACCTGGGCGCTGCCGGGCGTCGACCCGGTCTTCGTCGAGCTGCTGGAAGGGGTCGACGAGCTCGAGCGCGCGCTGGTCGCGATGGTGACGCCGGGCCGGCCCTACCTGGAGATCCACCAGGAGGCGCACCGCCGCGTCGCCGCGCTGCTGGCGAAGGTCGGGGTCAGCAAGGCCTCGCCGGAGGAGACGCTGGAGCTGGGGATCTCGCGCCCCTTCCTGCCGCACGGCGTCGGCCACCACCTGGGGATCCAGGTCCACGACATCGGCGGCCGGCAGGCCACGCCCGACGGCGGGCTGCTCCCGCCCCCGCCGGAGTACCCCTACCTGCGCAACACGCGCACGCTGGAGCCGGGACACCTGGTGACGATCGAGCCCGGGATCTACTTCATCCCGATGCTGCTCGAGAAGCTCCGGGAGAGCGCCGCCGGAGCGCGCGTCGACTGGGCGCTGGTCGACCGGTTGACCCCCTGCGGCGGGATCCGGATCGAGGACGACGTGCTCTGCACGCCCGCGGGGGCGCGCGACCTGACGCGCCCGCTGATCCAGGGGCCGCGCGGGGCGTGAGCGCGGGGTCCCGCGCGACCGCAGCGCGGTTCGTCGACCGCCGCGGCGGGTCGGCGCTGCTGTGGGTCCTGGCGCTGGCCGCGACGCTCGCGACCGCGGCCTACCAGCGGCTGACCGGTCCGACGCACCCGGTGCGCGTGAAGACCGAGATCGGCGGCGCGCCGGTCTCCGGCAAGCTGCCGCGCAGCCACGGCGGGGAGGGGGGAGCGATCGTCTCGCTGGTCGTCCCCGATCCGGCCGTCACCGGGGAGTTGGCCTGGCGCCGCTTCCCGACCGACGACCCCTGGATCGACGTCCCGCTGCTGCGGCTGGGCGAGGAGCTGGCAGCCGAGCTGCCGCACCAGCCGGCGGCTGGCAAGCTCGAGTACGGCCTGCGCCTGGCGCGCGGACGCGAAACGCGGGTGATCCAGCAGGACGACGGGCCGATCGTGATCCGCTTCCGCGGCGACGTCCCGGCCGCCGTCCTGCTGCCGCACGTCATCTGGATGTTCCTGGCGCTGGTGATCGGGATCCGCGCCCTCTTCGGCGCGCTCGCCGGCGAGCGCGACCTGAAGCGCCACCTTCCCTGGCTGCTCGCGTTCCTCGTGCCGGGCGGGCTGATCCTGGGGCCGATCGTGCAGAAGTACGCCTTCGACGCCTACTGGACCGGCTGGCCGTTCGGCGAGGACCTGACCGACAACAAGACGCTGGCCTCGGTGCTGGCCTGGGCTGCGGCGTGGCTGATCGCACGGCGCTGGCCGGGACGGCCGGCCTGGCACCGCCTCGCGGTGCTGGCCGCGGCGGCGGTGATGATCGCGGTCTACCTGATCCCGCACAGCGCGCGCGGCAGCCAGCTCGACTGGTCGAAGATGCCGCCGCCGCCCGCGGCGGCGGCGGGCATCGCCGCGCCCGGGACCGCTCCCTAGGCCTTCCGGTTCAGCGCCCGACGACGATCCGCTGCGCTTCCTGGGGCTCGAGCCGCACCGCGGCCCGGGTGACCGCGCGCAGGACCGCGGCCGAGGCCAGCGACTCGCCCGACTCGAGCAGCGCGTCCAGTTCGGCGTCGCGCCCGACGACGTCCGCCAGCCGCTCGCGCAGCCGTGCCTCCCGGGCCGGGTCGAGCGGGCTTTCGGCGTAGAGCTCGCCCAACGCCTCCAGCAGCAGCGCGCGGTCGTGAGCGACCAGCTCCTGGCGGTTGTTGACCTGCTGCATCACGGTGGCCAGCCCGCACAGGTCCTGCCAGAGCCGCAATCCGTCGTCCGGGTCGGCCTCCGCCCCATTCCGCAGCCAGCTCTCGAGCCGCTCGACGACGCGGCGCAACTGGCAGCGGTCGGCCACGCGCAGCTCGACGAACAGCGCCGAGGCGACGAGCGACTCCAGCGCGCCGGCCGCGGTCGCCAGCCGCTCGCCGATCTGCTCGCGCTCGGGCTCGCCAGCGACCGCGAGCACGCGCTGCAGCCGGCGGTACCCGGCGCGCACGCGCAGCGCCGACTCGATCTCGTGCAGCGCGTCGAGCTGGGCCGGCAGCCGCTCGCGCGCGCAGACCGCCGCCTCGAGCGAGACCGCGGCCTTGATCAGCGCGCCGCGGGCGTGGTTGCAGGCGGTGAGAAACTCCCAGAGCTCCGAGCCGTCGTCGCGCCGCAGCAGCTCGAGGCGCTGCGACAGCTCGAGCCGGATCATCTCGCAGAGGTCGACCAGCTCGCGGGACCGGGGGTCCTCGCGCGGCTCGGCGTCGTCGTCGAGGAGCCAGTCATCGGGCGCGGGGGGCGCCTCACGGGCGATCGCCCGCTCCAGATGCGCGACGTCCGCCAGCGCGACCAGCAGCAGCCGCTCGATCATCGGGCGGACCAGGCGGCGCGCCTCGTCGGGGCGGTGCGACTCGTAGGGGAACAGGTCGACGCGGCGCGCGATCCGGGCCAGACCCCGGATTCGCTCGAGGCTTTCCACCACGCTCTCGGCGGACGGTGACGAAACGGCCGCGGGCAACCGGGCCCCCATGCGGAGCCTCCCCCGGGGAACTTAGGGACCCCCGGGACAGGGGGCAAGCGCTGGCCGCGCGGTCCGTCAGACCTCGTCGTCCCCGGCGGCTTCGTCCGGGCTGCTGCCCGCCGGCGCGATGTGGAGCCGCCGGTGGTAGCCGCTGCCGGTCGAGAAGGTCTTGATCCCTTCGACGTGCGCGAGGGTGACGTGGATCAGCCGGCGCTCGTAAGGCCCCATCGCCGCCAGCTTCCGCGGCTGGCCGCTGGCCAGGACCTCCTGGGCGATCTCCTTCGCGCTCTCGACCAGCCGCGCCTCGCTGCGGGCGCGCCAGCCGCCGGCGTCGAACGAGACCCGCCCCTGGACCCGGCCGTCCTTCTGGAGCGCGCGGTTGGCCAGGTACTGCAGCGCCTCGAGCCCCTCGGCGTCCGACTCCAGGAGCAGGGGGACATCATCCCCGACCAGCCGCACGCGCAGGCCGATCTCGTCGTGGTCGACCCCCTCGACCGTCAGGTCGAGCCCCATCCCGGCGACCAGCGCGCGGGCCAGGTGGTCGAGCAGCGGCGCGACCTCGGTCACTTCGGGGCCGGGCAGGAGCGGCTGCAGCTCGACCGGTTCGCCGTCGTCGGCCCGCGGGCCGGCCGGCCGCCGGTCGTGGTCCCACTCCCGATCGTGGCCGCGGTCGCGCCCGTGGCCGTGGCCGCCGGGGCCGTGCGGGCCGCGGTCCCGGCCGCCGCGATCGCCCCGCTCGCCGCGGTCGCGCCCGCCCCGTCCGCCGCGTCCGCCCCGGTCGCGGTCGCCGCGCCCGCCGCGCTCGACCGGCGGCGGGGGCGGCGGGGCGCCCGGGTTGGGCCAGGCCTCGATCTCGAACAGGCCGGCCTCGGCCCCCATCAGCCCGGGCTTCGGCTTGGCGATCACCTCGAAGGCGACCTCATGTCGCGGCAGGCCGAAGCGGGCCCGCGCCGCGGCCAGCGCCTCGGTCAGGTCACGGCCGGTGAATCGAACGCGCTCTTCGCTCAAGGTCGTCTCCCTCCGGCGCTCAGCGGGCCTTGGCGCCCGCGGGGGCCGCGGCCGGCGGCGCTGCGTCGGCGTGGCGGTTGATGAAGTACTGCTGGACGATCCCCAGCACGTTGCTGACCAGCCAGTAGAGGACCAGGCCGGCCGGCATGTAGAGGAAGAACCAGGTGAAGACGACCGGCATGATCAGCATCATGCGCTGCTGCGCGCGCTGCTGCGGATCCTCGGTCTTGGTCATCGTCATGAACGACTGCAGGAGCTGCGTCGCACCCATCACGATCGGCAGAACCCAGTAGGGATCGGCGGCCGACAGGTCGCGGATCCAGCCGATCCAGGGAGCGCCGCGCAGATCCACGGCGACGGTCAGCAGCGAGTACATCGCGAGCATGACGGGGAACTGCAGCAGCAGCGGGAGGCAGCCCGTCAGCGACGCCATCGGGTTGACCCCCTCGCGCTTGTACAGCTCCATCATCTCTTCGTTCATCTTCTTCCGCGAGTCCATGTCGCGGCTGTCCTTGTACTTCTCCTTGATCTTGTGGATCTTCGGCTGGACGCGGGCCATGTCCTGCTGCGTCTTCCGCATCTTCACCATCGAGCGGTGCATCAGCGGGAAGAAGACCAGGCGGATCAGCGCCGAGAGCGTGACGATCGCCCAGCCCCAGTTGCCGATCAGGCCGTGCAGCCACTCCATCGCGGTGTAGAGCGGCCGGGCCAGCCAGCCCCACATCCCCCACTGGATCAGGCCCGAGAGCGAGAGGCCGAGCGCGGCGTCGGTCTTCCGCAGCACGGGGCTCGACTTGGGGCCGACGAAGAGCGTCAGCGCCGGGCTGGCGCTGCCGATCATCAGCTGCCGCTCCTCGCCCGACGGGGCGCCGGGGATCGGGAAGACGCGCAGTTCCGAGGCGGCCGGCGCGGCGGGGATCATCGCCACCGCGAAGTACTGCTCGTCGAGCGCCAGCCAGCGCGGTCCGAGGCCGGCCGGCCAGGCGATGTCCCCCTCCTGCTTGGAGGGGCTGAAGATCGTCGGCTTCTCCGCGAGCGCGGCGACCGCCAGCCCGCGGTAGGCGTACTGATTGCGGTTCGTCGGGTCGGGAATCGCGCCGACGCCGGGCCCCCAGGTGATCGCCGCGCCGGGCACCGGCTGGCCCTGACGCGTCAGGCTCCACTCGGCGCGCACGGTGAACAGGTCGTCGCCCGGGATCCAGAGCGACTTGGCGACTTCGAGCCCGGCGCCGTCGGCCCAGCGGAAGGCGACGCGCTGCGTGCCTGCGGGCAGGCCCCGCGCCGCCAGTTCCTCCGCCGTCGGCGCGGTCCGGTCGACGACGTACCAGGCGTCGTTGATCTGCTTGAAGAGCGCGGGGTCGTGGGGGTCGATCGAGAGCGGATTGCGGTCGAGCGCGCGCGACTCGCTCGAGACCAGGTCGACGAGGCCCTTCGAGGAGTCGCCGGGGACCTTCTCGTAGCCCGGGAGCTTCCACGAGACGACCTTGCCGCCGCGGGCGGTGAGCGTGATCTCGTGCTGCGGCGTGCGGACCTCGATCAGCGGCTGGTTCTCGGCCCCCGCGATCGCGGGGCCCGCGCCGGAGGGCTGGCCGGGCGTCAGCTCGGCGGCGGGGACCGGCGGTGGCGCGGCGCCCGACGAGGCCGCGGCGGCGGCAGCCGAAGGCGGGGCCGCGGACGGGTCGGCCGGGGCGGTCTGTCCCGGCGTGGCGGCGGACGGCGGCGCCTGAGTCTGATTCGGGAAGAAGTAGGTCCACCCGGTCAGGATCAGGATCGAGAGCGCCACCGCGGCGATCGTGCGAATGATCGAGTCACGGTCCATCGGTCAACCCGGCCGAGCGGGTGTCGGCGAGTGCAGGTACGGAAGGGGCGTGCCGCGCGGGGGGCAGGTCGAGGCCGGCCGGCGTGAAGGGATGGCAGCGCGCGAGGCGGCGCATCGCCAGCCACGAACCGCGCATCGCACCCCACTCGGCCAGCGCCATGGCCGCGTACTCCGAGCACGATGGGAGAAAGCGGCAGTGCGACCCCAGCAGCGGGGAGAGCGTGCGCTGGTAGAGCCGCACGAGCGCGATCAGGACGCGGGCGGGCACGCCGGACCTTTCTCGGGGGGCCGGGGTTCGAGCCGCTTCCGGGCGCGGCCGACCAGCGCCACGAACTCCTGCTCGATCGCCGGGTAGGTCGAACCGACGGCGGCCTGGCGGATGTTGACGACCAGGTCCCAGCGCCCGACGAGGTCGCGATGGCGCCGGAACGCCTCGCGGACCAGCCGGCGCATCCGGTTGCGCACCACCGCGCCGCCGACCTTGCGGGTCGCGGTCAGGCCGAGGCGCGGCCCGTTCTCGTCCCGCGGCAGCACGAAGAGGACGATCCTGGCTCCGGCCAGGCGTGCGCCGGACTCGTAGACCTTCTGGAAATCGGACCGCTTGCGCAGCCGGCAGGTGCTGGGGAAGCGCTGCCGGCGCGCGCGGCTCAGACGGTCAGGCGCTTGCGGCCCTTCCGACGCCGCCGCTTCAGCACCTGGCGGCCGCCGGCGGTCTTCATCCGCTCGCGGAACCCGTGGACCTTCTTCCGCTTCCGGTTGTTGGGCTGGAACGTTCGCTTCATCGCGCAAGCCTCTCACCTCGACCGCCGCACGGAGCATCACCGCCGGACGGTGATCGCAGGGACCCCCTGCCCTCGGCGCGTGCGCGCCGTCCGCGGGGGGCCGCAGAACAAGCGAGGAAGGGTAGGGGGCGCCCCTCCCGCTGTCAACCGAGACGGCGGCCCGGCCCGGCGGCTTCGGAACTCGTTGAGCCGGACGGGCTACCCGGAATCCGGCCGGACACCCTTGCCGCGCCCAGCCCTCCGGTGCTACCTTCCGCGCCTCGTTTCCGAGGTCTTTTTCCGAAAAGCTGTGAGTCCGTCCCTGCCGGCCACCCGCCGTGGGGCGGTTGGCCAAGGGTGTGGGGGATCTGTGGACCGCGACCGGCATGTGCGCCTGGTTCGCTCGTCTAGGTCCATTAGATACAAGGACTTAAAGATCTTCTCGGCCCGGCCTCCGCTGTGGAAATCCTGTGCTCCCTCGATCCCCGTCGGGGCCCTACGGCCCGGCCTTGGAGAGGGTTAACCCTGTGGATAACCGAACCACTGACCCTGTGCAGCCCTCCGCTTGGGACACCGTCCGGACCCTCGTCCGGAGCGAGATCGCCGAGGGGGTTTTCGACACCTGGTTCGGCCCGACCCGGGGCCTTCCGACCCAGGGGGCGACGCTGCGGGTCGCCGTCCCGAACGAGATGTTCGCGGAGTGGCTGCGCTCGCAGTACCTGTCCATGATCCGGGCCTCGATGGTCCGCGCCGGGGTCGGTCACATGCAGGTCGAGTTCGTGCCCCCCGGCACCGCGCCCAGTGGCGCGGCCGCGGCCGGCGCCGGCGGCCCGGGGGCGACCCCACCGGTCGCCTCGGCCGCGGCCCGCCCGGCGGGGGCCGACGCCCCGCGCCTGAACCCGCGCTACTCGTTCGACGGGTTCGTCGTCTCGTCGTGCAACCAGTTCGCCCACGCCGCCGCGCTGGCCGTCTGCGACCAGCCAGGGCGGGCCTACAACCCGCTGTTCCTCTACGGTGGGGTCGGGCTCGGCAAGACCCACCTGATGCAGGCGATCGGCAACCGCGTGCTGGCCGAGCGCCCCCAGGTCAAGCTGCGCTACCTGACCTCCGAGCAGTTCATGAACGAGCTGATCGCGGCGATCCGTTTCGAGGAAACGGCCCGCTTCCGCGACCGCTACCGCCAGCTCGACGTGCTGCTGGTCGACGACGTCCAGTTCCTGGCCGGCAAGGAGAGCACGCAGGAGGAGTTCTTCCACACCTTCAACGCGCTGCACGACGCCGGCCGTCAGATCGTGCTGGCCTCGGACTGCCCGCCGCGCTCGATCCCGGGCCTCGAAGAGCGCCTGCGCAGCCGCTTCGAGTGGGGACTCCTGGCCGACATCCAGCCGCCGGACCTCGAGACCAAGGTGGCGATCGTCAACAAGATGGCCGGCACGCGGGGCTGGAACGTCCCGTCCGAGGTCGCGCTCTTCATCGCCAGCAGCATCCACTCCAACGTCCGGGAGCTGGAGGGGGCGCTGACCACGCTGATGGCGTCGTCGTCGCTACGGCACCATCCGCCCGACCTGGCGCTGGCGCGCGAGGTGATCCGGACGCTGATCCCCACCCAGCGCGAGGAGGTCACGCTGGAGACGGTGATGCGCGTGGTGGCGCGGCACTTCAACCTCAAGGTCCAGGAGCTGAAGTCGCGCACCAACGCCGCCAGGATCTCCTACCCGCGGCAGATCGCGATGTACCTGGGGAAGAAGCTGGCCGGCGAAAGCCTGCCGTCGATCGGGCTGGCCTTCGGCGGCAAACACCACACGACCGTCCTGCACGCGGTGCGCAAGATCGAGCAGCTTCGCTCGAGCGATCCGGGGACCGAGAAGACGCTCCACTCGATCGAGGAGCAGCTGCGGTGACGCCACGGTCCACAGCTTCCACAGCCCTGTGCAGGGGGATCCTGTGGGTGGAACTCACCGGACGCGGCGGGTCGGAGAGTTCCCCCTCCCATCCACACGACCTCCCCAAACCGTTCAACCTTCCGGACGCGGTCGATCCGGCGAACGACACCCTAACCGGCGGTTTTCCACCGTTTTCACAGCCCTACTGCTACGGCTTTGAAGATTCACCCTTTCGTTCCTATGCTCCTTCTTTCCTGCCCGCGGCGCCGAGGACCCACCCATGAAGTTCTCTCTCGACCAGGCCTCCTTCATGCGCGAGATCGCCCTGCTCCAGGGGGTGATCGAGAAGAAGTCGACCTTCCCGATCCTCCACCACGTCCTGCTGACGGCGACGGAGGAAGGGCGGGTGACGATGGTCGCGACCGATCTCGAGGTGGGCTTCCGTTCCGAGGTCGCAGCGACGGTGACGACCCCCGGGAAGGCGGCGGTTCCGGCCCGACGGCTGTACGAGGTCCTGCGCCGGCTCCCGTCGGGAACGCTCTCGATCCGGCTCGAGGGGAGCGCTTTCCACATCGAGTGCGACCGGATCAAGTACAAGCTGACGACGCAGGAGCCGGACCAGTTCCCGGCCGTGAGGACGCGTGAGGGCAGCCCGCAGGCAGTGGTCGCCTCCGATCTCCTGGCCGAGATGATCAAGATGATCCTGTTCGCGATCACGACGGACGACCCGCGTTACACGCTGGGCGGTGCGCAGTGGGAGTTTTCCGACGACCTGCTGCTGATGGTGGCGACCGACGGCCACCGCTTGTCGATCTCGAGCCGCCCGGCGCAGCAGGTGGGGAAGGACTTCCCGGTCGTGCTGGTGCCGCGGACGGCGCTGCGCGAGTTGCAGCGGCTGGCGGCCGATCACGAGGGGGACGTCTACCTCTGGGCCAACAGCGGCAGCCTGATCGCGCTGGTCGGCCACCGCGAGATCACGACGACGCTGCAGGAGAATCACCGCTTCCCCGACTACCGCCGCGTGATCCCGCAGAACAACGACAAGGTCTTCGAGATCGGGACGCAGGCGATGCGCGACGCCGTCGACCGGGCCTCGGTGCTGCGGGACGAGGAGACCAAGCTGGTCCGGCTCGAGCTTGGAGCGAACCTGCTGCGGGTCATGGCCGTGAACGACAAGTTTGGGTCGGCCCAGGAAGAAGTGAACCTGAACTATGCCGGCAGCGAGATCGAGATCGGATTCAACGCGCAGTACCTGCTGGACTTCCTCAATAACGTCGGGACGGAGCAGATCCGGGTGCTGCTGGGCGAGCCGATGGGGCAGGGGCTGTTCGAGCCCGTGCGCCCGGCCGAAGACCGGCGGCACGACCGCTACGTCGTGATGCCGATGGCGCTGTAGCCGGACCGTGCTCGCCTACCTCGAGGCCGAAGGGGTCCGGAACCTCCGGCCCGCGAGGACCCCGCTGGACCCCACCCTGACGGTGGTCGCCGGCCGGAACGCCCAGGGGAAGACCTCGTTCTTAGAGGCGGCTTACATCCTGGCGACAACCCGTTCGTTTCGGGCCCGGGACGCCCGCGAGGCGATTGCCAACGGGGTCGATTTGGCCCGGGTCAAAGGTGGTCTCGGAAACGCCGGGGAGGACCTCCTGGAGATCGCCTGCGCCTGGGGCCGGGAGCGTGGCGAGCGCCTGCTCAGCGTGGGACAATTCGAGCGCAAGATACAGGATTATCTCGGTTTGCTGCCGGCGCTGGTACTGACCGGGGAGAGTCTGCGGACGATCGCCGGGAGCCCCGCCGAACGCCGCCGGTTCGTCGATCGGGCGGTCGCTGCGGCCGACCCGGCGTACGTCGGCGCGCTGGGCGGTTACCGGCGCGCCCTGGCCCAGCGGAACCGGCTGCTCCGGGAGGGGCGGCCGGACCGGGAGATCGCTCCGTGGGACGAGGTCCTGTCGGGGACCGGGACGGTCGTGGCCGAGCGCCGGAGGCGGCAGGTCGAGGCGTGGCAGGAGGACGTCGGGGGCTGGCCCGAGCTGTTTCCCGAGGGCGGGACGGCGCGGCTGGCCTACCTCGAATCGGGCTCCGGAAAGGGCCGCGAGGGTGAGAAAATCATCGATCGGCTGGCGCGCGTCCGGGACCGCGAACGGCGCTACGGCATGACGCTCGTCGGACCGCACCGCGACGATCTCGGGGTGGAAGCGGAGGGGCAGGACCTGCTGCGGCAGGGTTCGTCCGGGCAGGTCCGGGCGGCGCTCTCGGCGCTGCTCCTGGCGCAGGCGCGGCAGGTCCAGCGGCAGGCCGGGGGCCAGCGCCCGCTGCTGGTGCTCGACGACGTCGACACCGACCTGGACGCCGTGCGCTGCGCGGCGCTGCTGGAGGCCGCGCGCAAGGAAGGACAGGTGCTCGCCGCGACGAGCAAGCCCGACCTGTTGAACGCGACCGGCGCGCTGGTCCTGGTGATGGAACAGGGCATGGCGCAGGTCCGCGAGGGACGAGAGGCACGATGACGGAACGCGAGGAAACGGCCGTGGTGTCCGAAGGGGCGACCGGCCCGGGTGGGCCCCCCGGCGCGGCCGACTACACGGCGAGTTCGATCAAGGTCCTGGAAGGGCTGGAAGCGGTCCGCAAGCGCCCCGGGATGTACATCGGGTCGACCTCGGTCGAGGGGCTGCACCACCTGGTCTGGGAGATCGTCGACAACAGCGTCGACGAGGCCCAGGCCGGGTACGCCGACCGGATCGACATCACCGTGCACGCCGACAACTCGGTCACGGTGATCGACAACGGCCGCGGCATCCCGGTCGACACGCACGCGGAGACCGGCCTGTCGGCGGCCGAGGTCGTGATGACCAAGCTCCACGCCGGCGGCAAGTTCGACAACGCCGCGTAC
>JALOKP010000194.1 GCA_025456425.1 Acidobacteriota bacterium
CGCCTCGGGCGACGAGCGGCTCGACCGCGCGCGCGCCAACCGCGGCACGCTGCTGGCGTCGGGGCTGATCGCCGGCGGCGCGCTGGCCGGCGTGGCCGATGCGGCGGTCAAGGCGCTGTCGGACTGGATGGGGTGGGCCCCGCGCGAGGGGAACGCGGGATACCTGGACGGCGCAGGGAACTGGGTCGGCCTGCTGGTCTTCTTCGCGCTGGCGGCCTTCGTCTTCTGGGACGCGCGGCGCGCCACGGCGGAGGAAGGGGCGGGGCCTACGATCCAGATGTGAGGCGGGCGGCCGCCCCCTCGAGCGCGCCGCGCCCGCGCAGGAAGGCCCAGGTGACCAGCGGTGTCGCGACCGCGGCGAACAGGAACGCGGCCGCGACGGTCTGCAGCTCGGCATCCAGGAACTCCTCCCCCAGCCGGCTGAAGTCCATCCAGCGGCCGCCCCCCTTCGCCTCCTCGTAATCGACCCGGAAGCCGTGGTCGGTCATCAGCCGCCAGGCGAAGCCGGCCGCGTTGAGCAGCAGGAAGGTGGCGACCGCACCGTAGAGCGGGCGCTCGCCGGGGGTGCGACAGGCCGAGCCGGAGAGCGCGCGGTAGAGGAAGATCCCGGCGAACAGCAGCTCCGCGGCGTGGCCGGCGACCAGGAACAACGCTTCGTGAGCCGGCGTGAAGGCCGCCATGCTGTAGACCGCAACGGCCAGCGCGAGGATCGCCAGCGCCACCTGGGCGCCGCGCTTCCAGAGCCACCAGCCCAGCGCCGCGAAGCCGGCGTAGACGAAGATCAGCACGCCGGTGTTGCGCTGGTCGAGCATCGTCACGCCGCCGCCGTACATGAAGTCGAAGGCGGGGAGAAGGACCAGCCGACCGCGGCGTGCCCCAGCTCGTGGACCAGCGTCGCCAGGTACTGCAGCAGGAAGCGCGTCAGCGGCAGCGCGTAGAGCGCCAGGCCGGCGACGGCACCCGCCGCCAGGGCGCGACGGGCGGCCGCGTCGAGCCCGGTCGAGAGCGGCGCCGCGGCCGTGCCTTCGAGCACGTCGGCCGGGTTCACGGCCTGCTCGCGCACCGTCGCCGCCGCAAGCTGCGCTGCCTCCTGCCGCTCGCGCCAGCGCGCGAACAGCAGGCCGCAGCGCGCGCAGGCCTCGGGGGGGCGGGCGGCGTCCACGGCGGCCGGCTCGAAGCCGCACTTGGGGCAGACGATCGCGTCGAGGGTCGGCATGGGTCCGGGGGGTCGAATCTAGTGCCCGGGGCGCGGGGCGGGCAGGCGCGGCCGGCCCCGGCGGGCCGCGGCCGCCCCCGCCCGGCGGATGCCCGGCACAGCTGCTGTTAGTCTCTCGGGATGCGTCCCGTCCCCCCGCCCCGCGCCGCCCTCCGGCTGGCCGGCCTGACGGCCGTCCTGCTGGCTGCTTCCGCGCTGCCGACCCGCACCGCCCCCCCCCGCGCGAAGAACGTGATCCTGATGGTCGGCGACGGGATGGGTTTCTCCTACGTGACCGCAGCGCGGCTGGCCAAGGGGGGCGTCGGCGGTCCGCCGCTCTCCTTCGAGACGCTCGAGCGCTTCGGCTACCAGTGGACTTTCTCGTCCAACGGCCTGATCGCCGACTCCGCCGCCACCTCCTCGGCCTGGGCCTGCGGCGCGAAGTTCGCCAACGGAGCGCTCTGCTGGTTTCACGACGGCCGCCCCGCACCGTCGTCGCTGCTCGACCTGGCCCGGGCGAGCGGCCGCGCCACGGGCCTGGTCGCGACCTCGACGATCACGCACGCCACGCCGGCGGCGTTCGGCGCGAGCGTGCCGCACCGCGAGTGCGAGCCGGAGATCGCGCGGCAGTACCTGGCGGACGCGAAGCCCGACCTGCTGCTCGGCGGCGGGCGCGCGCGCTTCCAGTCGCCGGCGAAGGACGCCTGCGGCGGCGGGGGCGCGGATTACCTGGAGCTGGCGAAGCGCGCGGGCTACGCGGTCGTGACCACCGCGGCCGAGCTGCGCGCTGCGAACGGCCCCGGGAAGCTGCTCGGCCTGTTCGCGGCCGAAGGGATGACGCGGGTCCAGGCCCGCCCGCCCGGCACGACCGAGCCGACGCTGGCCGAGATGACCGGCGCCGCCCTGTCGCGGCTGGCGCAGGACCGCGACGGCTTCTTCCTGATGGTCGAGGGCTCGCAGATCGACTGGGGCGGCCACGAGAACGACCTGGGCTACGCGGTCTCCGAGCTGCTGGCCTTCGACGACGCGGTGCGCGTCGTGCAGGACTGGATCGCCGCGCGCCGGGACCGCGCCGCGGAGACGCTGCTGATCGTGCTGGCGGACCACGAGACGGGCGGCCTCTCGCTGGTCGGACCCGCGGACCGGCCGGCCGGCAACGGCCCGCTGGCGGCCACTCCCCGCTGGGCCACGACCGGCCACACGGCGGCCGACGCGCCGATCTGGTCCTCCGGTCCGGGAAGCGCCGCGCTGGGCGGGCTGATCGACAACACGAAGATCTACGAGGTGGTGCGCGGGGCGCTCGGGAAGTAATTTCCCCGGGGCACTTCCGGCAGCGTACCTTCCTCCTGCTGCAGGGGAGGCCCTCCGATGACCCCGCACGTCGCGCGAGCAATCGCCGTTCTCGCTACCCTCATCCCCCCCGCGCTCGCCGCCTCCGGGGACGACTGGAAGGCTGAGGCCAACGCTCGGATCGAGACGATCCGCAAGCGCGACACGGTCGTCGTCGTGGTCGATGCGTGGGGCCGGGGCGTCGCAGGCGCGCGCCTGGGGGCGCGGCAGTCCTCCCATCACTTCGCCTTCGGCACCGCGGTGACTCGAAGCTTGACCTACGACCCACCCTACCAGGCGTTTTTCCACGAGCACTTCGAGTGGGCCGTCTTCGAGAACGACACGAAGTGGTTCATGAACGAGCCGTGGCGTGACTACCTGAGCTTCGCCAGCGCCGACTCGATCGCCGAGTACTGCGAAGCGCACGGAATCAAGATGCGCGGGCACTGCATCTTCTGGGCCAAGGAGGAGTACACCCCGGCCTGGTGCCGTTCGCTTCCCGAGGACGAGCTGCGCGAGGAGGTGGCCGAGCGTCTGGTCGACGCGGTGCCGCGCTACTCCGGCCGCTTCCGGCACTGGGACGTCAACAACGAGATGCTCGACGGCGATTTCTTCAGGCGCCGGCTGGGTCCGGAAATCGAACCCTGGATGTTCGTGCGGGCGCACGAACTGGACCCCGGCGCGGAGCTGTTCGTCAACGACTACTCGATCATCGCCGGGAGCGAGGCGCGCACCGCCGCCTACATCGCGCAGATCCAGAGCCTGAGGCAACGCGGCGCGCCGATCCACGGCGTCGGCGTGCAGGGCCATTTCTGGGGCGATGTCGTCGACCCCCTCGCGATCCTTGCCCGGCTCGACCAGCTTTCGGTGCTGGGGCTGCCGGTCTGGGTGACGGAATACGACGCCGTCGACCCGGACGAGAACCGGCGCGCGGACAAGCTCGAGAACCTCTACCGCGCCGCCTTCAGCCATCCGCTCGTCGAGGGGATCCTGATGTGGGGCTTCTGGGCGGGCGCGCATTGGCGCGGCGCGGACGCGGCGATCGTCGATCTCGACTGGCGTGTCAACGCGGCCGGGCAACGCTACGAGCAGTTGCTGGCCGAGTGGACGACGACGGTTCCGCTGGCGCCGCGGACGGACGGTGAGCTGACCTTCCGCGGTTTTCACGGGACCTACAAGGTGCGGATCGAGGCCTACCCCGACCCGCCGCGAACCGAGGTGATCGAACTGCTCCCCGGCGAGGGGCGGGCGGTCTGGGTCTTCCCGCTGCTCGGTACGACCTGTCTGCCGGCGGGCGAGGTCGAGGGCCTGCAGCTTGCGCACGATCCGGCAGCCGGGACGACGACGCTGTCCTGGAGCGCGCCATCCGAGCCACCGGGGATGGTCCTCTATTACGACCTGTTGCGCAGCCCGCGCCCGGACGACTTCGGCGCGGCGGCAACGTGCCTGCTGAACGATGGCGAGGCAGCGCACGCGGCCGATGCTGCGGCGCCCCCGGCGGGGACCGCTTTCTTCTACCTCGCGCGCGGCCGGAACCGCTGCCCCTCGGAAGAGGGTCCGCTCGGTGCGCGTTCGGACGGTGAGCCGCGCGCGGGGCGCGGCTGCCCGTAGCGCCGCACCCCGCTTCGCGCAGAGCGATCAGAGCGACTTCAGCGTGGCCTGCACCGCCTCGAAGTTCGGCAGGTCGCCCGGGGTCGCGGTCTGCTCGGCATAGCGGATCACGCCCGCCTTGTCGATCACGAAGGCGGCCCGCGCCGAGACCGCACCGAAGCCGCCGAGGTCCTCGAGCAGCACGCCGTAGGCCTTGGCCGCGCCCTTGTTGAGGTCCGACGCCAGCTTGACCTTGATCCCTTCCTTGACGGCCCAGGCCTCCTGGCTGAACGGGCTGTCGACCGAGACGCCGATGACGTCGGCGTTGAGGCTCTCGTAGGCGCCGAATCCGGCGGTGATGTCGCACATCTCCTTGGTGCAGACGCCGGTGAAGGCGAGCGGGAAGAACAGCAGCACGGTGTTCTTCTTGCCGAAGTTGTCGGCGAGCTTGATCTCGCCGACGCCGGCGGCGGTCTTGGTCTTCAGCGTGAAGTCCGGGGCCTTGGATCCAACTGCGATGGGCATGGGTGATTCTCCTCCTGTGGGTTCACGGGCCGGCACGGAGGCCGGCCCCTACGGTTCGCGCCGCTTGCCGGTCTCGGGATCGAAGACGCGGCCGTTGACGAAGTCCTCGACGCTCCACGGCGGCGGGGCGCCACCGAGCCAGCGGTGGAACCAGTCCTGGTGCGCGGTGTAGTAGAGCGCCATCTCGTACCAGCCGGGCCAGTGGCCGGCGTTGGGCAGCACGACCAGGCGCGCCGGAATCCCCTGCCGGCGCAGCGCGGTGAAGGCCTGCAGGTTCTCGGTGTAGGCGATCCGGTAGTCCTTCTCGCCGGTCACGATGAGCGTCGGCACCTTCCACTTCGTGACGTTTTTCGCGGGGCTCCACTTCTCGTACTGCTCGGAGGTCCACGGGGTCCCCTTCATCTCCCACTCGGGGAACCACAGCTCCTCCGTCGCGCCGTACATCGAGGCCGGGCTGTAGACCCCCATCATCGCGGCGAAGGCCTTGTAGGGCGTCTCCTGCCCGAGCAGCCAGTACATCGCGTAGCCGCCCCAGCTCCAGCCCATCGCGCCCAGCTTCCCGCGGTCGACGAACGGCAGCCCCGCGAGGTGCTCGGTGACGAGCCGGATGTCCTCCATCACCTTGCCCCCCCAGTCGCCGGAGATCGCGGCGGTGTAGGCCTGGCCGTAGCCGGTCGAGCCGTGGGGATTGGGGAAGGCGACGATCACCCCGGCGCCGGGGTAGACCTGCCAGTCGCCGCGGAACGAGTCGGACCACTGCATCTGCGGCCCGCCGTGCACGTTGACCACCAGCGGGTACTTCTTCGCCGGGTCGAAGCCG
>JALOKP010000010.1 GCA_025456425.1 Acidobacteriota bacterium
GTATACTCGCACGCCCGGAGCCCGCGTGACGTCCGCTCGAACCGCCCTTCTGCTCACGATGCTCACGCTCGGCGCCGCGGCGGCGGCCGGCTGCAGCCTTCTCTCGGGTCCGCCGCCGCGCCCGGTCATCCTGGTCACGGTGGACACCCTGCGGGCCGACCGGGTCGGCCTGCACGGCTTCGCCTACCCCACCCCGGCCCTCGACGCCTTCGGCCGCGAGGGGGCCTGGGCCCCGACGGCGTACGCCCCCTTTCCGCGGACCACGCAATCGGTCGGGTCGATCCTGACCGGGCTGCACCCGCTGCAGCACGGGGGGGACGGCCTGGGGATGCGCCTGCCGGACTCGGCCACGACCCTCGCCGAACGCTTCCGGGAGCGCGGCTACGACACCGCGGCCTTCATCACCAACATCGTCATGCAACCCGGTTTCGGGTTCGAACAGGGGTTCGACCTCTTCTCCAACCCCGAGCCGCGCTGGGTCGGCAACTCCGCCTTTCCCCTGACCGGGGAGGCCATCGCCTGGCTCCGGTCGCGGCCGCGGGACGGCAAGCCCTTCTTCCTGTGGGTCCACTACCTGGACCCGCACTGGAGCTACGAGCCGCGCCCCGAATACGCGCGGCTCACCGACCCCTCCGGCGCCGGGCCCGGCGACCTGGCCGCGCGCGTCGAGTCGGGCGCGGTCCCGTGGGGCCGCATGCTCTTCGACGCCCCCTCGGTGCTGAGCGCCGCGGAGATCGAGCAGGCGCACCGGATGTACGACGCCGAGGTCCTGCAGACCGACGCCGCCGTTGGGCAGCTCATCACCGCGCTCAAGGGACTGGGCTACTGGGACGGCGCCGTGGTGGCCTTCGCGTCGGACCACGGCGAGAGCCTGGGCGAGCACGACTACTGGTTCGGGCATGGCGAGTACCTCTACGACACGACGCTGCACGTCCCGTTCATGCTGCGCGCTGCCGGCGCGATCCCGCCGGGCACCCGGATCGACGGCGTCGTGCAGCTCGAGGACCTGGCACCGACGGTGCTCGCGCTGGCCGGCGCGCCCGTGCCGCAGGGTCTCGACGGCGTGGATCTCTCGCCGCTGCTGCGCCAGGGCGGGACGGTCGCCTCGCCCCGCACGACGGCGGTCCACCTGACCGACCATCTGCTCGTGCGCGCCGAGAACCCGCGGCGACCGGTGTCCGGGCGCGAGGGCCGCTGGTGGGCGGTCCGCGACGGCACGCGGAAGCTGGTCCGGATCCCGTCCGCGCCGGGCGCTTCGGACGAGGAGCTGTTCGACCTGGCCGCCGACCCGGGTGAAACGCGGAATCTCGCGGCCACGCAGGCGGTCGAAGCCGAGCGCCTTCGGCGTCAACTGCAGGCCCTCTCCACGAAGCTGCTCGAAGGCGCCCCGACCGAGGACGGGATCGAGTCCCACCCCGACCCCGACCGGCTGCGCAGCCTGGGATACGCCCGATGAGCGGGGCCTGGTCGCGCTTCCGCGCCTTCGTCGAGCGGATGGAGGAGCTGCCGATCGGTCCCGGCGCGCTGGCGGCGACGCTGGCCGGGATCATCGCGGTCCGCAACGTGCTGGAGATCGTCATCGCCAAGAACCCCGTCTTCTTCGGGCTGGCCGCCTTCGTCCACTACCCGCTGGCCTACGTCGCGCCGTTCTTCGCGCTGACCCTGGTCCTCGCGCTGTGGGCCGGCGTGGCCTCGGCCCGCGTGGCGCGGCTGATGCTCATGGCGTGGCTGCTGACGCTGCTGCCGCCGATCGCCGACCTGGTCCTGCACCGCACGCACGACGCCCCGACGATCGGCTACCTGCACGCCGATCCCTCGGAACTGGGCTGGGTCTGGGCGCACTTCTTCGACCCTACCGCGAGCTTCGTCGGGACGACGCCGGGGATCCGGATCGAGATCCTCGCCGCGGTGCTCCTGGCCTTCGTCTACATCCTGCTGCGCAGCCGGTCGTGGTGGCGGGCGCTGCTGGGTGCGCTGACGGTCTACCCCGCCTCGATGTTCTTCCTCTCGCTGCCGGTCCTGGTGCACGGGCTGTTCCGCTTCTGGAACCCGTCGCTGACCCGCACCGACCTGCTCTGGGGCGAGGCGCTGCTCAAACGCATGGACCGCGACACGTCACCCGACTCGGTCGCGCTGATGTGGCTGGGGCTGACGATGGCCGGACTCGTCGCGGCCTGGTGGCTTTCTGAGCGCCGACCGCTGGAGCCGGCCTGGCTCCGAGGCCGCGGCGGAACGAGCGCCGCGCCGGGGATGGTGCCGCTGCTCGTCGCCTCGATGGCGGCGGGGACCCTGGTCGCGCTCTTCCTGCACCTGCCCTTGGGCCAGGCGCTGCTGGTGGCGCCGTACGACGCGCTGGCGGTGCCGGCCGCGCTGCTCTCGGTCGCGCTGCTCGCCTCCGCGGTTCTGCGCGCGGACGCCGGCGGCGCGTTCCGCGGCGCGCTGCTGGTGGTGGGGGGCGCAATCGCCGCCGGGCTGGGGCGCAGCGTCGCCGTGCCGCTGCTCGCGGCGGTGCTGCCGCTCGTGGTCCTGACCGCAGGCTGGGTCCCGCAGTGGATGCGGCGCGGGGCTGCGATCGCGGTCGGAGCCGTGACCGCGATGGCGGCCGTCGGTGCGGGGTACGCGCTGGTCGTGGGGCGCGAGGCGCTGGCACGGGTGCCGAGCGATCTGCTCGTGCTCGGGCTGTTGGCCGGGGCGGCCGCGGGCGCACTGCTCGGCGGCGGCTCACCGGCCCCCGCGTGGCGGCGCGCGCTGCTGATCGGGCTGGCGCTGGGCCTGGGCGGGCTCCTGCTCGCCGGGCCGGTGCTGGGCGGGGTCGGTCTGCTCGCCGGCGCGGCGGTCGGCGCGCTGGCCGGCTGGGCCGAGAGCGGGCTCGAACCGGCGCGGCGCGGCCTGTGGACCGGCCTGCTCGCGGGGATCGCGCTGCTCGTCGTCGCGCGCGGCGCGGTCGCCGTGCCCGCGACGACCGATCCGCTCAAGGCCGAGGCGCGTTGCGTGGCGCGGCTTCACGTTATCCGCGCCCAGGAACACGAAGAGAAGAAGGAGTGGCTCAACGCCCGGCCGCAGTACCTCGAAGCGCTCAAGTGCGACGAGAACCAGGTCGACGCGTTACGCGGCCTGGCGCTGGGCATGCTCGCCAACGAGGAGGGCAGAACCGACCGCGCGATCGAACTGCTCGAGAAGGCGGCGAAGCTGGCCCCCGGCTCGGCGGTCGAACTGTCGAACCTGGCCTCGGCCTACATCCAGGCCGGCCGTCCGGCCGACGCGCTGCCCCTGCTGGACCGGGCCGTCACGCTCGACCCGCGCGACCCGAACGCGCTCTTCAACCGTGCCCGCGCGCTCGAGGACCTGGGGCGCAAGGCCGAGGCGATCGCGGCCTGGGAGTCTTTCCTCGCCCGGGCCACCCCCCTGCCCGATTCCGCCGCCGACGTGCGCCAAGCCCGGCAGAGCCTGCGCGCCCTGCGCGGAGGGACCCTCCCCCGATGACCAAGCCCGCCGCGGCCCCGCGGTCCCGCTCGCTGCTCGGCCCGGTCGCGGCCGCGCTCCTGCTCTCCGGTACCGGCAGCCTGGTGATGGAGGTCTGCTGGTCCCGCCTGCTCAAGCTCGTCTTCGGCTCCACGACTCTCGCGATCAGCACGATCCTGGTCGCCTACATGCTCGGCCTGGGAATCGGGGGGCTGCTCGGCGGCCGGATCGCGCGCCGGCTGAAGAACGGGATCGCGGCCTACGGCTGGATGGAGCTCGGGATCGCCGTCTACGCGCTCGCGGTGCCGTTCGTCGTCGGGCTCTTCCCCTCGCTCAACAGCGCGCTGCTTTCCGGGATGTCGTTCTGGCCGGCGGCGCTGATCCGCTTCGTGCTCGCGCTGGTGGTCTTCCTGATCCCGACCGTGCTGATGGGCGCCACGCTGCCGGTGCTGGTCGCGGCGGTGACGCAGGGCTGGGACGATCTGGCCCGGCGCGTCGGGCTGCTCTACGGCATCAACACCCTGGGGGCGGTGCTCGGCACGCTCGGTGCCACCTTCCTCCTGTTTCCCGCCGTCGGCGTCTTCTGGACCAACGTGATCGGGGCCGTGATGGATGCGGCCGCGGGGCTGATCGCGCTGCTGGTGCTCGCGCCGCGCCTCGAGCGTGCCGCGGCGGAGCCTGCGCCGGCGCCGGCCACCCCGGCTCGGAAGCCGGCCCGGGCCGCCGCCCCCGCGGACGCCGGCGGCCCTGCCTCGTCCTGGCCGCGCTGGAACCTGGCGCTGCTCTCGTACGGGCTGGTCGGCTTCACCGCCCTGGCCTACGAGGTCGCCTGGACCCGGGCGCTGACGATGGTCTTCGGCTCGTCGGTCTACGCCTTCTCGGCGATGCTCTCGGCCTTCCTGATCGGGATCGCCCTGATCGGACGCCGGTTCTTCGACCGGCTCAAGCAGCCGGTGCGGGCCTACGCGCTCGGGCTGCTGGTGCTGGGCCTGCTGTCGTTCCTGACGCTCTTCCTGCTGCGGCAGATGAACGACGTCTTCCTGCGGGTCTACGAGACCTTCGGCCTCGGCGGCCGGACGGTGGTCATCGCGTCCTTCGTGCTCTCGATCCTTGCGATGCTGGGGCCGACGCTGGTGCTCGGCGCGCTCTTCCCGCTGCTGACCCGGACCCTCTCCGCGGCCGGCCGCGAGCCGTCGGAAACGGTCGGCGACGTTTACTTCGTCAACACGCTCGGCTCCGCGACCGGGGCCTTCCTGGCCGGCTTCGTGCTGATCCCCTGGCTGGGCCTCTCGCGCACGATGACGCTCGCGGTCGCGATCAACCTGCTCTCGGCGGCAGTGGTCCTGCTCTGGCAATCGCAGTGGAAAGGTGCCGCCCGGACCGGGCTGGCGGTCGCAGCGGGCGCCGCGGGAATCGCGGTTGCGCTGATCCCACCGGTCTGGTCGCAGGAAGCGATGACGGTGGGCGCCTACTACCGGCCCCAGAACGCCTTCGACTTCGACATCGAACTCGACCCCTTCGAGGGGATCCCCGTCAACGAGATCGCCTACTACCGCGACGGTGTCTCGGCCACGGTCTCGATCCACCGCCAGCCCGACGGGATCACGATGAAGATCAACGGTAAGCCGGATGCGTCGCTGAAGGACATGTCGACGCAGGTCCTCTCCGGCCACCTGCCGCTGCTGTTCGGCGGGCCCGTCGAGCGCGTAATGGTGATCGGATACGCCTCGGGGGTGACCACCGGCGCCGCGTCGCTGCACCCGGTCCGGGCGATCGACATCGTCGAGATCGAGCCGGCGGTGATCGAGGCCTCTCACTTCTTCGACCCCTGGAACCACCGGCCGCTCGAGGACCCGCGGGTGCGGGTCATCCTCGACGACGGCCGGAGCTATCTCGCCGCGACCCGCGAGAAGTACGACGTCATCATCTCGGAGCCGTCGAACCCGTTCCTGTCGGGCTGCTCGAACCTGTTCACCCGCGAGTTCTTCCACGCGGCACGACGGGCCCTCAACCCGGGCGGCCGGTTGCTGCAGTGGATCCAGCTCTACGGGATGGACCCGCCCGGCGTGGCCTCGGTCCTCGAGGCGCTGCGCTCGGAGTTCCCGTACGCCTACGCCTTCCAGTTCCTGCGCAACGACGGCGACCTGATGCTGCTGGCCTCGGACCGGCCGCTCACCGCGGCCGACCTGCCGCGCTGGGAGGCGCTGCCCCCCGCGGTGCGCGAGGACCTCGAGCAGTTGCGGCTGCTCGGCACCGAGGACCTCTGGTCGCTGATGCGGCTGACCTCGGACGACCTGGCCCAGGTCGCGACGCTGGCCACGCACCGCAACACCGACGATTCGATGTACGTCGAGTTGCACGCGCCGTGGCGGATCCAGGACACGATCGACGAGAACGTCAAGCTGCTCGAGCGGTTCAACTCCGGGATCCTCCCGGTGGCCGAGGCTGGAGCGTCTCCGCTGTCGGCCGAACAGGTCGGCGCGCTGGCCTACTTCTACGCGGCCGGGCGGATCGAGCGCGGGACCGCAACCCGGCTCGTCGCCGAGGCGAAACGCCGCGGCCCGTCCGGGATGGCGCTGTGCGCCGAGGGGTTCCTGCTCGAATCGGCGCCCCAGCCCGATCCCGGGACCGCGCTGCGGATGTACGAGCAGGCGGTCCAGATGGCGCCCGACCGGGTCGAGCCGAAGATCATGCTGGCCCGCGCCCTGGTGCGCGGAGGCCGGGGAGCCGAGGCGCTGCCGCTGCTCGACACGGTTCTGGCGGCGGATCCCCGGAACGCGCTGGCGCTGGGGATGCGGATGCGCGTGAACGGCCAGGCCGGCCGCTACAGCGCCGGCTGGGCCGACGGGAAGGTGCTGGCCGGGCTGCCGGTTTCGCGCTTCGAGAAGGAGTTCGTGGGCGAGGCGGCGGTGCTGGCGATGGCCAGCGGCCAGACCGAGGATGGGCTGGCGCTGATGGCGGATTTCCTGAGATGGAACCCGCTCGCGCTGCGCGAATGGGAGGTCTACGAGGAGATCCTGCGTCGGAACGGCCGGACCGCGGAGGCCGACACCGCCCGCCGGAACCGCGAGGCGGCGGTTCGCAACCAGGTCCTGCTGACCCACCGCAGCGCGCGCTACGAGATGCGCTTCGGCAGCAAGGAGATCGCGAAGCAACTGCTCGAGTCGGTGGTGCAGCGCGAGCCGGACAACAAGGCGGCGCGGAAGGACCTGGAAGCGTTGCAGTAGACCGGCTGGGTCGTGCGGACCGGCGCGCAGGCCGGCCCCTACCAGACGGCTTCGCTGCCGTGCCAGTCTTCGGCGAGGACCTGCCAGGTGTAGTAGCTGCCCGCCGGCGTCGAGAGCGTGACCTCGACCGTCCCCCCGGCCGGCGGGATGTCCGCGATCAGCCGGTTGGCGTCACCGCAGGCGCTGCGTGGCAGGTTCGAGGCCCGCCCGTACAGGTTGTAGCTCGCGATCTCCAGCGGGCGGCCGTCGACCGCCTGCGCCACCTCGCTCCACGCCAGCCGCAACTGGCTGGCCGACAGCCGCTGGACGCGCAGGTCCGCGATCCCGTCCGGCAGCTCGTCGCCGCCGGAAGAACGAAGACCGCCCGAGTCGACCGCGACCACCGAGTAGTACCAGCGCGGATTCGGCGCCGCGGTCCCCTGCCCGGTGTGGGTCCACTGCGCGGCAGTCGCGCCGAGCGAGGCCAGCCGGTTCCCCGGCGTGAGCGCGAAGGCCGGCCCGGCGGTCGAGCCGTAGACCTCGATCGCCGTCAGCGTCGTTCCGGTCCCCCACACCGTCTGGGACGGCGGGGTCCAGTTCAGCCGGAGATCGCTCCCCTGCCGCGTCACGCGCAGGTCGCCGATCGCGCGCGGCGGGTTGATCCCGCGCACCAGGTGGGGCACGCCGGTCAGCTCGCCCGAGTACGGTCCCGGAAGGCTGCAGTTCTCGGCCCGGACCCTCACCCAGTAGGTCTTTCCGTTCTGGAGCCCGCCGATCGCGAGGCTGCGTGCCGCGCCGCCCGCGGTGCGGAACCCCAGCGCCGCGCCGCCCGCCGTCTCGGCCCACTCCACGCGGTAGGTCACGATCTCGCTGTTCGGGTCGGGGGGAGCGTTCCAGTTCGCCAGCAACTCGCCGCCGGCCTGCGTGTCCTGCACGCCGGTGAGCGTCGGCGCGGCCGGTCCCGACGGGTTCTCCGGGATCCCCGAGCGGCAGTCGCTGCGGTCGCCGTAGCAGGTTTCGTTGAAGTTCGACCAGCGGCTCTCGAAGCCCGCGGAGTCGAGCGCCACGACGTAGTAGAAGTACTCGCGGCAGTTCGTGAGCCCGCTGTCGGTCAGGCTGGTCGCGGTGGTCTGGCCGGCCTGCGTGTAGGGACCGCTCGGGGTCGTGGAGCGGAAGACGCGGTAGGAGGCCGCGCCGCTCACCGCCGTCCAACTGACGGTCAGCGCCCCGGTCCCGGCCCGCACGATCGAGGTGATCGCGGGGGCGGCGGGGGCCGGCACGGCGAGCCGCAGCGCGGGGTCCCCCTCCAGCACGAACGAGCGCAGGCCCGTCACGTTGTTGAAGGTCGACAGCTCGGCCCGGATCCGCGCGTCGATTCGCGCCACGACGCGCTCCTTCTTCCGGCCGTAGATCTCGTCGTAGAACGGCGCGATCAGCGAGTCGATCTCCGCCAGGTAGGTCAGGTGCGCGGGCGCGAAGCCGCCGACGACCCCCTTGCGCGAGGTCGTCAGCCAGTCCTCGACGAAGGTGTACCAGCTGTCGTTCAGGCTGCCGGGGCTCGAGTCGGCCGGGAAGTGGCCGGTGATGCAGTTGGCGTGGATCTGGAACGACAGGGGCGAGTCGAGCGCGATGTCGTCGAGGTCCTCGCGCGTCCCGCCGGGATCGGTCGGCGAGGCGGTCTGGAAGATCGAGCAGCTCTTGCCCCAGCCCTTGTACTGGCCGTGGCCGACGTAGCTCAGGACGGCGGCCCCGGTGTTGACGCAGGCGTCGACGCGATTGTTCATCGGCGTGCCGCCGCCCTGGCAGTCCTCGTCGACGGCCTGCTCGTAGACCTTCTGGCCGACGGCCGGGCCGCCGGTGAAGTACTGCGCGTGCATCGCGTCGTGGATCCCGGTGAACGTCGTCGGCGCGCCTGCCTCCATCTCCGACACCAGGCAGGCGCGGCCCGCCCAGGACGGCGGCTTGGCCCCCTGCTCGTAGGCGACGATCTTGCGGAAGACCTCTTCCGCCTCGGCCAGCGAGTGGGCCGGGATCCGGCCGACGCCCAGGTCCGGGATCGCGTCGCTCCCGACCACGGCCGCAAACCACGTGTCGGACGGGTAATAGCCGAACTGCGAGTTCGCGGTCAGGTCGAACATCTGGGTCGGAACGAGCTGCCGCGACGGGCTGTACCCGAAGTAGTTCTTGTAGTCGCGGGTCGCATCGCCGACCAGCACCAGGAAGGCCGGCGCCGGCGACCAGTTCGCCAGCGTGTACTCGACGAAGGCGCGGATCGCGCGCGGGTCCTCGAGCCCCTCGCTGAACTCGTCGTAGACGTCGAGCAGGTCGATCACGGCCGTCCGGCAGAGCCGCGCGGGTGCGCACTCCTGGCCCTGACGCAGCGCCACCAGCCCGCGCAGCCGCGAGCCGGCGTTCATGTCGAGCAGCGAGCGGGCCCCGATCACGACCCAGTCGGCGCCGAGCCCGGCCCCCTTGAGGCTGGAGCCCAGGGTGGTGTCGAGCGACGACGGCGGTCGGTCCTCGCGGACGCTCGCCGGGGTCCTGTAGCCGCCGCCGGCGGCGGCCGCGAAGCGGCGGGTCGCGGGGCGCCCGGAGTCGCTCTCGAGCGTGAACCCCCAGCCGCCGGCAACCGGCCCGATCTTCGTCACCACCTTTGGCGCGGCGATCGTCATCCCGGCCGCGGAGAGGGTGCCGTCGGTCACCTCCCACACCTCCGGCTGCGCTCCGAAGGCCGAGAGGCGCACCTCGCGCCGGTCGTTCGGCGCGCCGAAGGCGAGGCGGTCCGCGGCCGCGCGGTAGAGCCGGTCGTAGTCCAGCTCGATCCAGTTGACGCCGACCGTGTCGCGCGTCACCGGCTGGCCGTCGACGCTGCGCCCGAGCGGGAGCCGCACCGTGATCCGCGTCGTCGCCGCCAGCGTGGCGCTGAAGCTCACCGCACCGCCGTCGACTCCGTGCGTGAACTCGCGGTAGCCGTCCCAGTCCTTCGTGTCGCGGACCGTCCCGTCCTGCGAGATCTCGGAACGGTGGAAGTTCCGGTTGTACTGGAACCCCAGCAGGCGCGCCCGCAGCGAAACCGAGCCGCCGGCGTGGTCGGGGGTCGCCACGAACTGGTCGAGACTCACCGGCACGCCGTTGGCGTCGAGGAACGGGTCGGCGTACCAGTGGTCCAGGCCGTCGGCGGGGACGAACCCCTGGAACTTCTCGTCCTCCTCGTGGTGGACGGTGTCGCGGAAGCTGGGCGGGACCGCGTAGCTCCCGTTGGGTAGGCCGGTGAAGGCCGATTCCGCGATCCGCGGCGGGCCGGTCGCCGCATCCAGCCGGTAGACGTTGGTGTCGGTGTAGTCGCCCGCCTGCCAGGCGTCGGGCTCGAACGGATCGATCCGCCCGACCGCCTGGCCGTAGAAGACGATCGCGTCACCCGGGCCGAAGATGCCGTCGGACTCGCCGGCGACCCGGATCGGGACCGGGATCCCCTGCACGGTCAGCCGGAAGCGGCGCGGGTCGTTGGCGGTCAGGAACGAGAAGAGCCCCGGCGCGTTGGCCTGCGCCCACTCGTAGGTCACGCGTTGCAGGCCATCGCTGTTCACGAGCAGCTGCCAGGCGGGGTAGGTCGGCGCCGCCAGGGGGGCAAGCGGCCCGGACGGCGAGTCGGCGGTTGCCGACTGCAGCAGCGACGCCAGGTCGGCGCGCGCGACCTCGCCCGCGCCGTGTGCGAAGCCCGCGGCGGAGGACGCCAGCGCGTCGGCGGCCAGCGCGGACGGCGACGCAGCCAGCGTCCGGGGCCCCCCGCCGCGCTCGACGATCCGGAAGCGGATCGTCAGCCGGGTCGCCACCCGGAACCGGCCGCTCGTCGGTTCGACCTGCATCGGCACGATCTCGACCGCCGCGAAGCGGAGCGTGCGCCAGGCTCCGTCGGCCAGCGCGATCCGGACCGGCTCGGCCGGCCACCAGCCGGGGCCGGCGGGCCAGGCCGCCTCGTCGGCGAGCCGGAACGGGTCGCGCGCCGGGTAGGGTGCGACCGGTCCGGGAAGCACCCCTTCGGACCAGGCGGCGTCGATCCCCAGCAGCTCGAGCTCGCCGCCGGGGGGAAGGGCGATGCGCTCCTGGCGCGCCGGGAGGTCCGGCAGCCCGACCCGGCCGGCCCGCCCGAAGCCGGCCATGGCGGGCTCGAAGGCGCCTTCCTGCTCGGTCCACGCCACGGGCGGCAGGTCCAGGGTGAGCAGCCGCTCCCCCGAGACCGGGTCGGTGCCGAACTCAATCGCGGGGGATCCGGCGGAAGCCAGAGCGGCCGGCGCGAGGAACCCGCACAGGACGAGCAGGCCGGCCGCGTAGGAGCGGACAGGCGCCGGGACGGGATGGAAGGGCGCGGGGCGGCTCGCGCTCATCGATTCGATCGCTCTCCAGCGCCGCCCCATGAGGCGGCGGTCTCGCCCTCTGACCCCGACCGCCTGAAGATACCGTGAGGCGGGCGGGCGCCCCAGCGGAATCCCGGGGTCGGGCGCGGGCGGATCGCCGCGGTGGGAAGGCCCGGTTTCAAAAAAGAAATCGGGCGGCCCGAAGGCCGCCCGTTTCCGTGTGCACACGTTTTGTGGAGCGGATCGGCCTGGACGACTGCCGGGCCCTGGGGTCCGCTCCGGCCCCGCGTTGCGGTGGCGGGTCCTAGCTCTGGACCGGGCCGTCGGCGCAGGCGGTCGCGTCAGCCTTGGCGCAACCCACTGCCCGAGCCTCCACCTTCTCCACGTAGAGAACGCGGGGCTTCTCGTAAACCTTCTTCATGAAAATCCTCCCTGCAGGGTGCCGGGACCTCCTCCCGGCGGTTCGTGTTGCGGGTCCCGTCTTGGTCCAAGCCCGTCCGGAACAGGCTTGGGGCGGGGTGTCATCAGGTCGGGCTTGATTTACGCTGGTTTTCCGTCCGTGGCAAGTCTTTCTCCCTCGGTTACGGTCCCCGGCTCTCCGCGCACCCGCCGGAAGGCCTCGAGCTTGACCAGTCCGGAGACCCGGGCCGCCCCGTAGAAGGCGTAGGCGTCCCCGGTTTCTTTCTCGGCCACGGCGGGGCAGAAGGACGCGAACCCCCCCTCCTCGTGGGGCGCGAGGGTCGAGCGCGGGACCTCGTCGGCCACCTTCCGGACGAACTCGAGGGTCTCGTTCCGGCCGGCACGGCCCTGCCAGACCGCGGCGAAATCCTCGACCTCCAGGATGTTGCAGACCTTTCGGCGCCAGGCGATACACGGGAAAACGTCGCCGTAAGGGTCGATCGTGACCGTGGTCCGCCCCGTCCCGCAGTTCTGCTTCATCTTCTCCACCGGCCGCGGGCTGAGGCCGCGCCTCCCGCGCCGGACCTGGTCGGCGAGGAAGGCGATCAGGAACTCCTTGTCGGCGGCCAGCGAGAGCGGGCTGAGATCGCCGTCGTCGGTCGGGGTGATGTTCGTGTCGTAGGTGACCTTGTAGCCGAACCGTTCGCCGACCTCGTCCACCTCCCGCAACTCGCGCTGGTTGAGCCGCGTGATCGGCGTCTTCAGCGTGACCTTGACGCCGACCGACGAGAGATTCCCGAGCGCCTCCATGAGGCGATCGAACGAGCCGTGGATACCCGTCAGGCGGTCGTGCGTCGCCGCGCGGGCGCCGTGGAGGCTGATCTCGGTGTCGAACGGAGCGAGCTCGGCGTACCGCTCGACCTTGGCGCGGTCGGCGAGCAGCACGCCGTTGGTGTAGACCTTCAGCACCAGGCCGCGCTCCCGGACCCCTTCGGCAATCCGCCAGAAGTCGCGGTGAACGAAGGGTTCGCCGCCGGTCAACGTGATCGTGAAGGTCCCCGCGGCCTGCAGCCGGTCGAGCGCGGTGAGCCACTGGTCGCCGACGAGCTCGGAGCGCTGCTTCGGTGCGTTGTAGCAGAACGAGCAGAGCAGGTTGCACTTGTAGGTCAGCTCGAGCTGTGCAGTGATCGGGCGGGACTGCTCGTAGGCCCGTTCCATCAGGGTGCTGACGGTGATGCTCACGGCGGGGCTCCTCGTCGCGCAGGGGCGGGGCGTAGTCCCGGGAGTCAGTCGTGAGGCAGGCGTTCGATCGCGCCGTGCCCTTCGAGTTCAGCGAGTGCGGCGAGCAGGTCGGCCTCGAGGGTCTCGGCCGAAGGGGCGTCGTACTCCGCAGCGAAGGCGGCAACGAGGTCGGCCACCGTGCGGCGGCCATCGACGAGTTGCAGGAGCCGCAGGCTCGTCCCGTTGAGGACGATCTGCAGCGACTGACGCGGCACGACGAGCAGACCCTCCCCCCCGAAGTCCTGGAAAGAGATGTCCCGCCGGCGGGCGAAGACGAGCTCGGCTGGATTGGCGTTGGTCGTCGGCTCGCTCATCGGTCCCTCGTGCCGGCGGAGTATACGGCGCGGGCGTGGGGCAAACAAGAAAACCGTTTCCAGATTAGGATCCGGACGGCCGCCGGCTACTGGGAGTCGACGTACCCCAGGCTTCGCAACCGCTCGAGGACGTCCGCCTCGAGTGCGCCGCCCGCTTCGGCTCCGGAGGGGGCGGCCACCTGCGCCCGGGTCCTGCGCCGGTCCCCCGTCCAGGCGGCCCCCCCGAGGGCCTCCCCGCAGATCCGGGAATCGATCGTGAACCCCGCCCCGGCCAGGAAGGTCGGAGCGACCTGCTCGAGATCGACCGGCGAGGGGATCGCGCCGAAGGCGACCGGCCAGGCCGCGAACCCGCGCTCCCAGCCTCCGGCCCGGCCCGGCCAGCCGACGATCGTCACGGCCGGTGCCTCCCCGACCACGCGCCCCAGCTCGGAATCGACGATCGCGGCGTGGCGCCGGACCGCGGCCAGCATCTCGAACAGGTCCCGCCCCGCGTGGCGGTGACGCTCGCGCAGGATGTCCAGACCCGGGAGGTAGACCGCGGCGACCGCCACCGCGGGGTCCCGAAGCGCGTCCTCCAGCGCGTGGAGCGCGAAGAGGTCGGTGACCAGCGCCTCGCGGGCCGCGACCGCTGCGGCGTCGCCCGCCTCCGCCGGCGGGCCGGCCTGACTCTCGGCGGCCGCCAGCCATCCGGCCGCGCGCGCCTCGCCCCACGACGCCGGGTGGACCGCCTCCGCCGTGCCGCGCCCGCGCCGCGCGGCCACGAGCGCGCCCTCGCTGGCGACGTAGCCGCCGGTCGCCCCGGGCGCCGCTGCGGGCCAGGTCCCCCACCATTGCACCAGCGCGGTCTTGCGCGCGTCGGAAGTCACCTCCCAGAACGCCGGCACGCCCCGCACGCCGGCGCGCACGACGCGCTGCTCGGTCGGGAGCAGCCGGGTCAGCAGTTCCAGCGGCCCGGCGGCGACGCCCCGGCCGACCGCCGGCGCGCTCGCACCCGGCAGCCCGCGCAGGCTGGCGCCGGAGAGGCCATGCACCGCGCTCGGACAGCCCGTGGCGATCGTCGTCCAGACCGCGACCGGGTCGCTCTCGGCGCCCGAGTGGAGGATCGACACCGCTCCGCCGCCGAGCCGCGCCGCCAGCCACGGCGTGACCCCTTCGCGGGCGAGGCCGCGCGCGGCCTCTGCCGACAGACCGTCCCAGCCGACCAGGATCGAGCGCGCGGGGGCGCCGGCGCGGACCGCGACGGGCTCCCCTCGCCCTTCGCCCGCGCGGACCGCCCATGCCGTCAACCCGGCCATCGCCGTCAGCGCGACCGCCAGGCCGAGCGTCCAGAGCGCGGCGCGCGGCGGCCGGCGGTGGGGCGCGCGCCCGGTCGCGAGGGCCGCCTGGACCAGTGCGGCGGCGGAGACGACGCGCCCCGCGAAGCCCGCCCCGGCGGCCAGCAGCAGCAGCGAGAGGACGCCCGTCAGGCTCCGCGCACCGCCGGCGCGCGCCCACCAGACCCCCAGGTAGAGGGCCAGCGCGCCCGCGACGACCAGACCCGCCACCAGCGAGGCGCGGCGCGGCGAGAGGCCGCCTCGCGCGCGCTCGATCGCGCGGATGACCAGCCCGGCCGCCAGTTCCGCGAGCAACACGAAAATCCCCATCACGACCGCAAACAGCAGCGCGTACAGCACGCCATCCGGCCACCAGGGGACGAGCCCTCGGCTCTCGCGCACCAGCACCAGCGCCAGCAGGATCCCCAGCGGAGGCCCGGCGACGAGTCCTCCCAGCAGCGGCGTCAGCCAACCGCCCCGGCCGCTGAAGAAGAGCCGCTCCAGCGGCGCCTCGAGGTAGCCGCGCTCGCGGAGCGCGTCGCGGACCGCGTCGTAACCGCGCGGGTCGGCGGTGGGCGTCGGCGCCCCGCTCACCTTTCCCTCGTCGCAACGCTGCGCGCGATCGCTTCCAGCACTTCGCCGCGGCGGGCCAGCGGCGCGAGGCTGCGCGCCGCGGTGTCGAGCAGGTCCTGCGCCAGT
Source organism: Acidobacteriota bacterium (assembly GCA_025456425.1). Taxonomy (GTDB): domain Bacteria; phylum Acidobacteriota; class Polarisedimenticolia; order J045; family J045; genus JALOKP01. Next base: position 15,030 of record JALOKP010000010.1, read on the forward strand.
TGCCGCGCGCCCTCGACGCCGGCGAAGCTGACGAAGCTCGCGCCGGCGCCGTCGAGGCCGACGTCCTTACCGGTCTTCTCCGGGTCGCCGACGGCGTCGAGCAGGTCGTCGGTGATCTGGAACGCCAGGCCGAGGTTCTTGGCGTAGGCCTTCAGCGCGGCCTGTTCGGCCGCTCCCGCGCCGGCGCGGCGGCCGGCCTCGACCGCACAGGCGATGAAGAGGCTGCCGGTCTTGAGCGCATGGATCCGCTCCAGTTCTTCGAACCCCGGCGCCGCGCCGCGGGCCAGCAGGTCGAGCGCCTCGCCCGCCACCATGCCGTTCTCGCCGACCGCTTCGGCCAGTTGCTGCACCGTCCCGACCGCGTCGTCCGGGCCCATCATCCGCGGGCGCGAGCAGCGTGCGACGTGGCGGTAGGCGCCCGACAGCAGCGCGACCGCGGCCAGGATCGCGGTCGCCTCGCCGAAGACCCGGTGGTTGGTCGGCGCGCCGCGGCGCCGCAGCGCGTTGTCGAATGACGGCAGATCGTCGAGGATCAGCGACGAGGCGTGGATCATCTCGACCGACACGGCCAGCGGCAGGACGTCCTTCTCGCGGCCACCCCAGGCCTCGGAGACGGCGAGGCAGACGATCCCCCGCAGCCGCTTGCCGGGAAGCATCAGCGTGTAGCGCATCGCCTCGACCAGGCGGCCGGCGTCCGGGTGGCGCGGCGGAAGCGCGTCCTCGATCGCCGACTCCACGCGCTGCCGCCGGTCGGCCAGATAGGCCTTCAGATCCAACCCGTCGCTCCCGCTCGCGTCCCGCCCTGGCCCGAGGGTTCGATCATCGCCCGGCCCCGCACCCGGGGCCACCCGGACGGGCACCATGCCGCAGCGGCCGCTCGTTCCTACATTAGGTCCCATGGGGCAGGACGAGCGCGAACGCCGTCAGACACTGGTCGCCTGGCTGATCGCCGGGCTGGCCCTGGGAGCGGCGGCGCTGGCCCTGGGGCCGAAGGCCCCATGGCGGTTCGTCCTGGCCCCGTTCGAGCGGGCGGAGACTTCCGGCGCGGCTCCGGTCGAGCCGGGCCTGGTTCTCGCCGCCCCGGCCCCGCGCGACCCCGACCCGGCCGAACTGCTCGCCGTCGATGCCCGTCTGGCCGAGATCCAGGCCGCCCGCGGCGGGCGGGTCGACGGGCCGGCCGGAGCGGCGCGCCTGGCGCTCCCCCCGGGGGCCCTGCCCGAAGATGCGCGGGTCGAAATCGCGCGCCTGGCCGAGCCCGATCCGCTGGGGGGCGGCGCCACCGTCGACCTGCGGCCCGACGGGCTGGAACTGCGCACCCCGGGGCGGCTGGAACTGCCGCTCCCGGCCGGCCTCGCGCCGGAGCAGGTCGAGATCGCCGTCTTCGACGCGTCGCGCGCACGCTGGGAGGCCGAGCCGGTCCAGGCGTTCGATCCCCGGCGCGGGCGGCTGACCGCCTCGATTGCGCACTTCTCGCTGCGACGCGTGCGGATCCGCCCGGGGTTGAATTTCCCCTACGACCCGCGGCGCAGCGGCGCGACGTTCCTGCTCGCCGACGACCTCGACCAGCAATTCGAGCGGCTGGCCGAGGGGCGCTGGGTCGCGGTGGGACGGCGCACACCGGAGTACCGTGCGCTGGTCGAGGCGGGGCGCTCGAGGCGTCACGCCCTGATCGCGGCCGGGCGGTTGCGCGCAGTCGCCGGCCCGCCGCAGGCCCGGGCGATCGTCGACGACGACCGGGTCACGGCCAGCCTGCCGGCCGGGGCACCGGAAGCGCGCACCGGCTGGGTGCGCGTCACCGCGCTCGACGAGCGCGGCCGCCCCACGCCGCGCACGATCGTCGCGCAGGTGGTCGGCGAGACGCCGCCGGCGCTGATCCGGTCCGGGCTGGCCGTGCGGCTCAGCCGGGCGGCGATGGAACGGCTCGGCCTGGTCTTCGGCCGGGACTTTGGCTTGGACCGCGAGGCGCCGGACCAGGGCTGGATCCGCTACACGGCCACCGCCGACGGGGTCGCGATGTTCCAGGTGCCGGTCCAGCTCGAGCCGGCCGAGTCCCCGCCACCCCGGTCCGACTGACCGCTTCTCAAAGCGCGTCGATCTGGTCCCAGAAGCGGGCGCTGCGAGTGAAGTGGAGGTCGTAAACCGGAACCCTCTCGCACAGGCGGCCCACGAGCGCCGTCAGCCCTTCGTGCGACAGCCCGAGTTCGTGCACGAACGGGATGCTGGCGGAGACGGTGGCCACGGCCCGCGCGAGTCCGAGGCGCTCGAGCCGATCCTCCGCCGCCTGGCGCAGCCGGAACGCCCCACCCAGCGGAAAAGTGCCGCGCGTGCGCTCGGCGGGCGGGAAGAGGCCGTAGAACGGGACCGCGTGGGCAGCCGGCGCGTCGCCGGAGACGTCGATCAGCACCATGTCGTCGGACAGCGCGCGCCGCGGCTGCGACATCGCGGTGGCGGTGCTCTTCCCCGCCCCGGACGGCCCGAAGAACAGCAGGCAGCGGCCGCCGGCCAGGATCCCGCTGCTGTGCATCAGAAAGCAGCCGCGCTCGATCGCGAGCAACTGCCCCGCGACCCGCAGGTAGTTCTCCAGCGACATCCGGAAGCGCGCGAAGACGCGGTCGGTCAGCGTGACCTCACCCGTCCCGCTGGCGACGTCGAGCCATCCGTCCTGCCAGTGCGAGCGCACGCGGTAGCGGCCAGACGCCTGCCGCTCGACCTCGATCTCGGTCGCGCCGCCGGGCGGCGGAAGGGGCACGAAGACCCCTGTCCCTTCGCGGCAGCTCACGACCAGGTCGGCCCGGCGCGCGGGGTCGGCCGGGGCCGCGAAGGGCAGGTACTGCGGTGCGACGAATCCGTCCCAGTCCGCCGGCAGGCCGAGCACACGGACGACGAGGGGGCCCAGCGGAAGATCGAAATCGACGCGCCCCGGCGCCACCGGGGCACGCAGCGTCTCGGGGCTCTCGCGGGGTGGCTCCTCGGGCGGCATCAGCGGTTCCGTGGCTCCGGATCGACCGGCGCGGACTGTATCACGCGCCCCGCTCCTCATCCGCCGGGCGTGTCGCCGGCCCGGCCAGCGCCTCTCGCACCGCCCGCGCCCGCGCCTTCCCGACCGCCGCGGCCAGCGCCTCCTCGCTCGCCTGGCGCACGCCGTCGAGCGACCCGAACTGCTCCAGCAGGCGCCGCGCGGTCAGTGCCCCGATGCCGGGCAGCGCGGTCAACTCGCTCTGGAAGGTCCGCTTGCTGCGGGCCGCGCGGTGGTGCTTGACCGCGAAGCGGTGGGCCTCGTCGCGGATCTGCTGGACCAGGTGCAGCGCCGGGTCGCCGCGCTCGAGCAGGATCGGCTCGCCGCGCCCCTCGAGGAAGATCTCCTCCTCGCGCTTGGCGAGCGAGATGATCGGCAGGCTGCCCAGACCCAGCTCGCCGAGCGCCTGGATCGCCGCGGCCAGCTGCCCCTTGCCGCCGTCGATCAGCACGAGGTCCGGGAGGCGCTTTCCCTCGCGCTGGATCCGGGCGTAGCGCCGGCCGACGACCTCGCGCATCGCCTGGTAGTCGTCGCCGGCGGCCGCGGTCCGGACCTTGAAGATCCGGTAATCCGCCTTCTTCGGCTTGCCCCCTTCGAAGGCCACCATCGAGGCCCGCGGCTCGGTTCCGTGGAGGTGACTGACATCGAACCCCTCGATCCGGAACGGCGGCTCGTCGAGGCCCAGCACGTCGCGCAGCTCCTCGAGCATCTGCACGCCGTGGACGTGCGTGGCGCGGAAGCGGGCCTCGAAGGCCAGCTTGGCGTTCTGCGCGACCAGGTCGAGAAAGCGCCGGCGGTCGCCCTGCACCGCGGCCCGCAGCGCCACCTTGCCGCCCCGCCGCCCGCGCAGGAACTCCTCGATCAGCGCCGCCTCGCGCGGCAGCCTCGGCAGGACGATTTCCGGCGCCGGCTCCTGGTCGGCGTAGAACTGCGGCAGGATCGCGTCGTAGAACGCCTCCGGCTCGGGGGCGTCGGCCAGCGTGAACTCGCGCCGGCCCAGGACGCGGCCCTCCCGCATCCGAAACAGCTCGACCGCGGCCCGGTCCCCCTCGCGGTACTCGGCCCAGAAGTCGATCGCCTCCAGCCCGACGGAGGTCATCTGCTGGCGCGCGGCGAGCGTCTCGAGCGCGCCGAGCATGTCGCGGTAGCGGGCCGCCCGCTCGAATTCGAGCGCCTCCGCGGCCGCCGCCATGCGCCGCTCCAGCACCGCCCGCAGCTCGGCATCGCGCCCCTCCAGGAACAGCCGGGCCTGCTCGACCCGCTCGCGGTACTCCGCCGGCTCGGCGTGGCCGGCACAGGGGGCCAGGCACTGGTCCATGTGGTAGAGCAGGCAGGGCCGCTGCTTGCCGTCGAAGCGCAGGTAGCAGTTTGCCACCTGGAAGAAGCGGGGGATCATCCGCAGCGTGCGCCGGGCGTGGCTGGCCGGCAGGAACGGCCCGAAGTAAAGCTGGCCGTCGGTTCGCGGCCGCCGCACCAGCACGACGCGCGGGAACTCGTCCTTCACGGTCAGCTTGAGGTACGGGAAGTTCTTGTCGTCGCGCAGCAGGACGTTGTAGGGCGGGCGGTGCTCCTTGATCAGGTTGTTCTCCAGGATCAGGGCCTCGACCTCGCTGCGGGTGACGATCACGTCGAGGTCGGCGACGAGCTCGACCATCGCCGCGATCCGCGGGCCGTGCTTCGCCGATTCCTGGAAGTAGCTCCGGACGCGGCTCCTCAGGGACAGCGCCTTGCCGACGTAGAGGATCTTCCCCGCCCCGTCCCAGTAGCGGTAGACGCCGGCTTGCTCGGGCAGGCGGCCGAGCGCGTCGGCCAGGCGGGCCGGCAGGTCCTCGCGCACCTCAGCCCGCCTCCGCCCGGACCTCGCGCTCGCGCAGCGCGCGGACCCGGTCGCGCAGCTCGGCCGCGTCCTCGAAGCGCAGGTCGGCCGCCGCCTCGAACATCTGCTTCTCCAGCTTCTTGACCTCGCGCGCGAGCTCGGCCAGCGACAGTTCCGGTTCGGACGGCAGCGTCGAGGGGATCGTCAGGTAGTCGCGCTCGAAGACCGAGCCGAAGACGTCGTCGATCGCCTTGATGATCGTCTGCGGCGTGATCCCGTGGGCCGCGTTGTAGGCCCGCTGCTTGGCCCGGCGGCGGTTGGTCTCGTCGACCGCCTTCTGGACGGCGTCGGTCATCCGGTCGGCGTAGAGGATCGCGGTCCCGGAGAGGTGGCGCGCCGCGCGGCCGATCGTCTGGATCAGCGCGGTCTCCGAGCGCAGGTAGCCCTCCTTGTCGGCGTCGAGCACCGCGACCAGCGAGACCTCCGGCAGGTCGAGCCCCTCGCGCAGCAGGTTGACGCCGACCAGCACGTCGAAGGTCCCGAGCCGCAGGTCGCGGATGATCCGGATCCGTTCCATCGTCTCGACGTCGCTGTGCAGGTACTCGACGCGCACGCCGACGTCCTTGTAGTAGTCGGTCAGCTCCTCGGCCATCCGCTTGGTCAGGGTCGTGACCAGCACGCGCTCGCCGCGCGCCGCCCGCTCGCGGACCTCCTTCAGCAGGTCGTCGACCTGCCCCTGGACCGGGCGCACGACGACCTCGGGGTCGATCAGGCCGGTCGGCCGCACGACCTGCTCGTGGAACTCGCCGCCGGTCAACTGCAGCTCGTACGCCGCGGGGGTGGCCGAGACGAAGACCGTCTGCGGCCGCATCCGCTCCCACTCGGCGAAGGTCAGCGGGCGGTTGTCGAGCGCCGACGGCAGCCGGAAGCCCCACTCGACCAGCGTCTCCTTGCGCGAGCGGTCGCCGCGGTACATCGCGCGGAGCTGCGGCACCATCTGGTGCGACTCGTCGACCACCAGCAGCGCGTCGCCCGGGAGGTAGTCCATCAGCGTCGGCGGCGGATCGCCCGGGGCGCGGCCGGTCAGGTGCCGCGAGTAGTTCTCGATCCCGTTGCAGTACCCGACCTCCTGGATCATCTCCAGGTCGAACAGCGTGCGCTGGGCCAGCCGCTGGGCCTCGAGCTGCTTGTTCAGCGCGTGCAGCTCGGCCAGCCGCGCGTCCAGCTCTTCCTTGATCGCGCGGACCGCGAGCTCGAGGCGCTCGCGGGGGGTGACGTAGTGCGAGTTGGGGTAGACCGGGAAGCGCTTCAGCTCCTCGACCGCCGTCCCGCGCAGCGGGTCGATCTTCCGGATCCGCTCGACCTCGTCGCCGAAGAACTCGACCCGCAGCGCGGTGTCGTCGTAGCCGGGCCAGATGTCGACGGTGTCGCCCCGCACCCGAAAGGCGCCGGGGCGCAGGTCGCCGGCCGTGCGCTCGTACTGGATCTCGACCAGCTTGCGCAGCAGCAGGTCGCGGCCCGACCGGTCGCCCGTCTCGAGCATCGCCATCATGCCGTGGTAGGCCTCGGGAGAGCCGAGCCCGTAGATGCACGAGACCGAGGCGACGATGATCACGTCGCGCCGCTCGAACAGCGACCGCGTCGCCGAGTGGCGCATCCGGTCGATCTCGTCGTTGATCGTCGCTTCCTTCTCGATGTAGGTGTCGGAGGTCGGGATGTAGGCCTCCGGCTGGTAATAGTCGTAGTACGAGATGAAGTACTCGACGGCGTTGTGCGGGAAGAAGCGCCGGAACTCCTGATAGAGCTGCGCTGCGAGCGTCTTGTTGTGGACCAGGACGAGTGTCGGCTTCTGGACGCGCTGGATCAGTTGGGCCACGGTGAAGGTCTTGCCCGAGCCGGTGACGCCGAGCAGCACCTGGTCGCGCCGGCCCTCGACGATCCCCTGCGTCAGCCCGGCGATCGCCTCCGGCTGGTCCCCGGCGGGCTGGAAGTCGGAGACGAGCTGGAACGGCTGGGCCATCAGGCGGAGGCCGCGCGGCGGAAGCGCTCCGCCACCCGCTCGGGGCCGAGGATCGCGATGAACGACCCGGCCCGCGGGCCGCGGGCGCGGCCGATCAGCGCGGCGTAGACCGCCTCGAACCCGCGCTTGGCGCCGGGGCCACCTTCCTGGTTGGCCAGGTCGCGGATCGCGTCCTGGATCGCGTCGGCCGAACCGAGCGCCGGCAGCGCGTCCGCCAGCCGCCCGAGGAAGGCGCGCTGCGGCGCGTCGAGCGCGGCGGCCGCGGGGGGCAGCTCGTCCGGCACGTCGACCCGGGCCTCCTCGGGCGCGAAGCGGTCGAGCCAGTAGCGCGCCATCGCCATCCGTTCGGCCACGGCGGCGCGGTCGAGTGGACCGTAGCCGCCCCGCCCGAGCAGCGCCAGCGTGCGGTCGAGGTCGAAGCGCGCGATCTGCGCGACCAGCACCAGGTGGTGGAACGGCACCCCCACCGGCGTGAACCCGGCGGCGCGCGAAAGCTCGAGGGCGCGGCTGTCCACCCCCGCCGCGGAGGCGTCGTCGACCTCGTCGACCAGCCGCAGGAAGGGCGCGCCGGGATCGAACTGGATCGCGCGCTGCGGGCGGTTCTTGAGCACGACGTAGCGCAGCACCTCGGGGGGGGCGACGTGGAGCAGCTCGTCGGCGGCCAGCACGTTCCCCTTCGACGACGACATGTCCCCCTGACCCTTCAGCGCGATCCACTCGTAGACGATCGGGTGCGGCGGCTCGACGCCGAAGACCTCGCGCGCGATCCGCTCCCCGCTGTCGTAGCTCCCGCCGCGGCTGGCATGGTCCTTGCCGAACGGCTCGACCGAGACCCCGAGCGCCTTCCAGCGCGCCGGCCAGTCGACCCGCCAGGTCAGCTTGCCGCCGCCGCCGGCCGGCTGCGCGCTCTCCTCGCCGCAGGCCTCGCAGCGCGAGCGGATCTCGTTCCGGGCGCGGTCGAACGCGAGCACCCGCCCCTTGTCGATCCGTCCGCACCGGGTGCAGAGCGGGTTCCAGGGGGACCAGCCCTCCTTGACCTCCTCCTTGCCGGTGACCTCCCGCAGGATCGCGGCGATCCGGTCCTGCTGCTCGAGCGCGGTGAAGGCGACGTCGTCCATCGCCCCCGAGGCGTAGAGCTGGTGGGCGCGCACGACCTCGCAGTCGACGTGCAGCCGGCCGAGCGCCGCGAGGAAGGGGCGCAGGTAGTAGTCGGCGTAGCTCCCCTCCCCCTCCGGCGCGGGGATCGTGAAGAGCGGCCGCCCCAGCTGCGGGGCGTAGACCGACTCGTCCAGCAGCCGGTGGACCTTGCGCAGCGGATCGACGTCGTCGACCACGAAGACCAGCCGCGCCGGCGCACCCCGGTCGCGCAGCGCGCGGGCGGCGGCGTCGCCGGTCAGGATCTCGCGCAGGTGCCCGACGTGAAAGACGCCGGAGGGCGAGATCCCGGTCGCGATCACCGGCTGACTGGTGCCGCGGGCCAGGACCTCGTCGGCGACGCGGTCGGCCCAGTGGCGCTCCGGGGCGGGGTTTTCGGTCATCGGGATGGTCACCTCGACTCGGGAAAGCGCAGAAGGATAGACCCGATTCCGCCGACCCACCGGCGCGGCGCTTGATCCTCCGCCTGAGATTTGGTTTCCTAGGGGCCGCGCGAGGGGCGCACGACCGAGCGAGCCGGGGCGCGGTCCGCCGGATCCGCGGGGAGGCTGTGGTTTGTTCGAGTCGAACGCTGTCGAAGGAGACCACGCCTTGCTGACCCTGCGCCAGGCAGCCGAGCGGACCGGGATGTCGGCGACCACGCTGCGCCGCTACATCAAGGGCGGGCGGCTGAGGGCCCGGCTGGTACCCGGCCGCTACGGCCCGGAGTACGGGGTGGAGCTGGACGAGTTGCGCCACGCCGGGCTGTGGGACGGCTCGAGCGACCCTCCCGCCCCGCTCCCGGCGCGATCCGGCGGCGAGCCGGCCGCCGCCGCCGGCTCGGGGCTGGTGGTTCCCATGCCCCCGAGCCCGCCCGTGGCCGCTGCCGAAGGGGTGCCGCAGGCGATCTTCCGCGAGCTGCTGATGAAGCACGAGCAGCTGCTGGTCCAGTACGGGATGCTGCGTGTCAGCGGGCAGCAGATCCACGAAGTCCGGCGCGACGCCGAGCGCAAGGCCACCGACGCGGCGCGGACGGCGGACGAGCTGTCGCGGATCCGCGACCGCCACGCCCGGGAGATCGGCCTGCTCAAGGCGCGGCTGCGCCAGGCGGAACTACTGCTGGCCGAGCGCGAGGAGGAGATCGGCCGGCTGCGGCAGGAGCTTCAGCGGCAGGAGATGGCGGTCCGCAACGCCAGTCGCGCGGGCGCGATCGACGCCGAGTTCCAGCGGGCGTTCGTCCGGTCGGCCGACCACTAGCAAACCAGGGAAACCGGGGACAGCTACCGGCTGGCCTCGGCGAAGCGGGTGGCGCGCAGCTCCTCGGGTGCGACGCGGAGCAACCCCTCGCGGCGCTGGAAGACGACCAGCCGCCACATGCCGAGCATGTTGACCCGGGCCTCGCTCTCGACGCGCAGCGTCGGGATGTCGAGGATGGTCTCGATCGGCAGGTCGAGCCGGAAGCCGACGCGGTGCGTCAGCGGCGAGAGCCGGCGCTCGAACCAGCGCGGAAACGGGTGCCGGCAGGCGAAGTGGTTGAGCACGACCACCCGGCCGCCGGGTCGGCAGACCCGGGCCATTTCGGCGACCACCCGGCGCGGCTCCGGCACCACCGACACGACGTACGGCGCGAAGACCGCGTCGAACGCGCCGTCCGGCGAGGCGATGTGGGTCGCGTCCATCCGGACCAGCCCGACCGGCCGGTCCGGCCCGAGCCCGGAGCGCCGGCCGTCGGCCTCGCGCAGCATCGGGGCGGAGAGATCGATCCCGACGACCCTCACGCCGCGCGGGTACATCGGCAGGGTCAGGCCGGTTCCGACGCCGACCTCGAGGACGCGCTGGCCGACCCTCAGGTCGAGCGCCTCGAAGGCCAGCCGCCTTCCCTCCCGGAACACCTGGTCGAAGAGAAGGTCGTACACGCCGGCGCACGTGTTGTAGAACCGGGAGACGGCCTTCGTGTTCATCCACCCTCCGGCGCGTTCGGTACTGCTACGCGGAGAACTCCGCGCGTCGCGCCCACGGCGGCCTGATGCTAGCACGCGATCGGCCGCGGGACGGCCCGTCCTCCGCGCCCTATAATCGCCCGCTTCCCGGAGACCCGGATGCCCCCGCTGACGGAAGACGCCGTACGACAGGCCCTTGCGAGGGTCCCCTACCCCGGGTTCTCGCGAGACATCGTGTCCTTCGGCATGGTCCGGTCGGTCACGGTGGAGGGAGACCGGGTGCGGGTCGGCCTGCTGCTGACGACGGCCGATCCGGCCGTGGCCGACCAGGTCCGCGAGGCCGTGGTCGCCGCCGTATCGGCCCTGTCGGGGGCCGGAGCGGTCGATGTCCAGTTGCAGCGCCAGGGCCCGGCGCGGCTCCCGGCCGCCGGCGAGGCCCCCCCGCCGGCCGCGGCCCAGGCGCCGGCCGGCCCGCGGGCGGCGCACATCCTCGGGGTCGCCTCCGGCAAGGGCGGGGTCGGCAAGAGCACGGTTGCCGTCAACCTCGCGGTCGCCCTGGCCCGCCAGGGGCGCCGGGTCGGCTTCCTCGACGCCGACGTCCACGGACCCTCGGCGCCCCTGATGTTCGGGCTCGAGGGACAGAAGCCGTACGCCGGGGACGACGGGCACCCCACCCCGCTCGAGGCCCACGGCGTGCGGATCATGTCGATGGGCTTCTTCGTCGAGCGCGACAACGCGGTGATCTGGCGCGGGCCGATCGTCGGAAACTTCATCCGGCAGTTGCTGCTGGAGGTCGACTGGGGGGAGTTGGACGACCTGGTGATCGACTTCCCCCCGGGCACCGGCGACGCCCAGCTGACGATTTCGCAGACGATCAAGATGACCGGAGTCGTCGTCGTCTCGACCCCCAACGACCTGGCGCTGATCGACGCGCTCAAGGCGATCGCGATGTTCCGCAAGGTCGAGGTCCCGGTCCTGGGCCTGGTCGAGAACATGGCCTGGTTCGAGTGCCCGCACTGCCAGGAGCGGACCGACATCTTCGGCCGCGGCCTGGTCGACCGCGCGGCCGCCGAGCAGGAGGTGCCGATCCTGGGCCGGATCCCGATCGACCCGCAGGTCGTGGCCGAGTCGGACGCCGGGGTCCCGGTCGTCGCGGCGCGGCCGGAGAGCGCCGCGGGGCGGGCCTACACCGCGATCGCCGAGGCGACTCTCGCCGCCGCCGCCGCGGGCAGCGCGCCCCCGCGCCCCCGCGGAATCGGCGCCTTCTTCGACCGGTTCGGGAAAGGATAGGCCGCGATGTCGCCCCTCCGCCCCGTTTTCCTCCGGCCCCTCGTCGCACTCGCGGCCGGCGCCTCGGTTGCCGCGTTCGCGCAGCAGCCTCCAGCCCCGGCTCCCCCGCAGTACTCGCTCGAGACATACGAGGCGTTCCGCACCCGGCTCGAAGGGGTCTCGGGCCCGACCCAGCGGGCCGAACGCCTGGCCGAGGTCGCGCTGGTCGAGCGGCCCGGCGGCGAGCTGCAGCAGATGGTCGACGCGGCGCTCGACGAGGAGATCCTCGAGGCCAAGGGAGCGTTGCGGCGGATCTTCCTGACCGGCGACGAGACGGCCCGGGTGGAGGTGATGGAGCTGTTCTCCCGGCACTGGCGGAACACGCTGGGGATCGGTTTCGAGCCGGCCTTCGTCGACAGCGTGCGCCGCGGGCTCGAGGACCCGAGCCCGAAGGTCCGACAGGCGACGATCGCCTTCACCGCCGCGAACCACCTGCCGCGGATGGCCAACTTCCTGATCGATGCCGCCGAGGCCGACCCCAGTCTCACGCTCGGCGCGCTGCTGTCGATCGAACAGAGCCGCGACCCGATCGGGGCACGCTGGGTGAGCGGGAAGGTCGGCGACCCCGACCCCGCGATCCACGACGCGGCGCTGCGCGCCTGCGTGCCGATGCAGCGCCAGGCCGCGTTCCACCTGCGGGTCATGGCGGACAGCCCCGTCGAGAAGGTCCGCTGGGCCGGAATCGAAGGGCTGCTCACGGTGGCCAGCGCCGACGACCGGGGATTCCTCACGAACTGGCTCGAGAAGGACGCCGCTGCGCCCCGCACCCTGCGCGACGCGGTCGTCAGCGCGCTGGCGGAACTCGAGATCGGGACCTACAAGCCGAAGCTGCCGCCGCGGCCACCGCTCACGTTCGCGCCGGCGGGTCCCCGCAAGCCGACGCTCCCGCTGCCGAGCTGAGCCGCGCCGCGATCGTCTCCAGCGCGCCGGCCAGCGCGCCGTCCTCCTGCGCGTAGCTGATCCGCAGCCAGTCCGGCGCGCTCGTTCCGAACGCCTCTCCCGGGATCACGACGATCTTGTCCTCGGTCATCAGCCGGCGCGCGAAGGCCATCCCGCCCCCCGCCGCCGACGCGTCGATCCAGGCGTAGAACGCTCCCTCGAGCGGCGCCATGCGCAGCCCCGGCCGCCCGCCGAGGATCCGCTCGACCAGGTCGCGGCGGCGCCGGAAGACCGCGCGCACCGACTGCGCCGCGACCCGTCCTTCCGGCGTGAAGGCGACGCGTGCGGCACGCTGCGTCGGCGTCGGGGCGCAGGTCAGGAGGGTCTGCTGCAGGGCCACGACCCGCGCCATGAATTCGGCGTCGGGTGACACGACCCAGCCCAGCCGCCAGCCCGTCAGCGCGACCGACTTCGACAATCCGCCGCAGACGACGACGTGCGGCAGCGGCTCCGCCGGGACGCCCGGCGCGTCGCCGTCACCCATCCAGTAGAGGCTGCGGTAGGTGTCGTCGATCAGCAGCGCGACCCCGCGCCGGGCCGTCTCCTCGGTCAGGCGCGCCAGGCTCGAGGCCGGCTCCACGGTGCCGGTGGGGTTCGAAGGGGTGATCACGACCAGCGCGCGCGTGGCGGGTGTGATCCGGTCGAGGACCTCGTCGGGGTCGAGGTGGAACCCGCGCTCGGCGCGCAGCGGGTAGAAGCGCGGCGCGGCGTCCCAGGTCTGCGCCGCGCGCAGCGCGCCGGGGAAGGCCGGGTCGGGGAGCAGGACCTCGTCCCCCGGATCGAGCAGGCAGCCCAGCGCGACGAAGGTCGCCTGCTGGCAGCCGACCGTGATCACCGCGTCGCCGGCGCCACGTGCGAACGGCGCGTACGCGGCCGCGACCCGCTCGCGCAGCACCCCGTCGCCGGCGGTCGGCCCGTAGCCGGACGGACCTTCGGAGGCGGCACGCGCCAGCGCTTCGCGCAGCAGTGCGGGTGGCTCCAGGTCGGGCTGGCCGAGCCCCAGATTGAGCGCGTCGGGCGGGGCCGACTCGAACAGCTCGCGGATCAGGGTGCGCTTGAGGCCGGCCACGCGCTGGGCGATCCGCGGGCTCACCGGAGCACCCCCTCGAGCGCGGCCCGGGCCTCGGTTCCTGGGTCGCGGTCCTTGACGATGAGCGCGCAGCCCGCCGAGAGCCCCTGCTCGCGCGCCCAGGGATCGCCGACCGGCCGCGCGCCAGGAACGAGCACGGAGCGCGGCGGGATGCTCAGCGTGCCGTCCGCACCGCCCCGCAGCACGCGGCGACGGGGCAGGTCGTAGACCGGCGTCGAGCGGGTCAGGATCACGCCCGCGCCGACCACGCTCCCGGCCCCCAGGCGGACCCCCTCCACCACCGCCGCAAGCGCGCCGACGAAGCAGCCGTCCTCGACGATCACCGGCATCGCTCCCGGAGGCTCGAGCACGCCGCCGATCTGCGCGCCGGCCGAGAGGTGCACGCCGCCGCCGATCTGGGCGCACGAGCCGACCAGCGCGTGCGAGTCGACCATCGAGCCGCCAGCGACGAAGGCGCCGACGTTGACGTAGCAGGGGGGCATCAGAATGGCGCCCGCGCCGACGTGCGCCCCGCGCCGCACGGCACTGCCGCCGGCGACGATGCGGACGCCCGGCATCCCGCCGACCGGTCGCGGGGGGTAGGTCTCCTTGTCGCGGAACCCGAGCGGCCCGGCCGGCGGGAGCTCGACCACCTCTGAAAAGCGGAAGCCGAGCAGGATCCCGAGCTTCACCCAGGGGTGAACGGTCCACGCCGCCTCGGGATCGGCCGCCGGCGGCGGCGTCGCGGCCCGCACCGTCCCGGCCTCGAGTCGGCCGATCAGCTCCTCGACCGCGCCGCGCACCGCCGCGCGCGGCGCCGCGTCGCCCAGCGCCGCGAGCCGCTCGATCTCCGCCGCGAGCGCGGCGCTCACGCCTTCACCCCGGCCCGCTCGAGCGCCCCCCGGAGCCGCGCCACGGTCGCGTCGCCGGCGTGCGCGAGCGGCAGCCGCACGGTCCACTCGCACAGCCCGAGCAGCGACAGCGCCGCCTTGCACGGGACCGGGTTCGTCTCGGCGAACAGCGCGCGCGTCAGCTCGAGCGTGCGGTAGTGCTCGCGGCACGCGGTCGCCACGTCGCCGGCCCGCGCCGCGTCCGCCATCCGGACCGTCCCCAGGGGGTCGACGTTCGAGAGCACCGAGATCGCGCCGTCGCCCCCCATCAGCATCATCGGGACGTTCAGCTCGTCCTCGCCCGACAGCACCGCGAACCCCGGCCGGCGGCGGGCCACGATCGACATCGCCTGCCCGAGGTTGCCCGAGGCCTCCTTGACCGCGGCGATCCCCTCGATCTCGGCGATCCGCAGCACCAGTTCGGGCGGCGCGTTGAGCCCGGTGCGGCCGGGCACGTTGTAGACCACCACCGGCAACCCGCCCTCCCGTGCCACCGCGCGGTAATGACCGAGCAGCCCGTCCGGGTTGGGCTTGTTGTAGTACGGCGTGACGACCAGCGCGGCGTCGGCACCGAGAGCCCGGGCCCGGCGGGTGCGCTCGATCGACTGCGCGGTGCCGTTGGTCCCGGTCCCGGCGACGACCGGCACGCGCCCGGCCGCCAGCTCGACCGTCAGCGCGATCACGCGCTCCCACTCGGCGTCGGACAGGACCGGCGTCTCGCCCGTCGTGCCGCAGGGCACGAGCCCGTGGATCCCGGCCTCGAGTTGGCGGGTCACGAGGCGCCGGAACGCCTCCTCGTCCACCGACAGGTCCGGGCGGAACGGCGTGACGAGCGCCGTCAGCACCCCGCGCAGCGCGCTTTCCTTCATCGCAGGCTCCTTCCCGGCCGGCCCGTGCCGCTCAGTGCGACGCGTCGCCGAGCAGTTCGTCGATCATCTCGTCCAGCGTGCGCGGCCCGGGCCGCGCGACCAGCCACTCCGCGGCGCGCACCGCGCCGTGCGCGAAGACCGCGCGGTCGCGCGCCCGATGCACGATCTCGATCGTCTCTCCCGGACCGTCCCAGCCCAGCCGGTGCGTCCCGGGGATCTCGCCGGCCCGCACCCAGGCCACGGGCACCAGTTCCGGCGGCAGCGGCCCGTCGGCCGGCGCGAGGCCCCAGCGCGTCTTGCCCGGCGTGCGCTCGACCAGCGCCTGGGCCAGCCGCAGCGCCGTCCCCGAGGGGGCGTCGCGTTTGAGCTGGTGGTGCTCCTCGACCAGGTAGGGGGCGAACCCGCCGATTGCGCCGAGCAGCGACGCCGCGCGGTCGGCGACCCGAAACAGCGCCTGCACCCCCAGCGCGAAGTTCGGCGCCCAGAGGAACCCCACGCCGCGCTCCGCGGCCAGCGCCCGCACCGCCTCGAGGCCGTCGTTCCAGCCGGTCGTGCCGGAGACCGCGGGGCAGCCCGCTTCGAGCAGGCGGCGCACATTCTGCGGTGCGGCCGCGGCGTGCGTGAACTCCAGCGCGACGTCGATCCCCGCGAGGTCGGCCCGGTCGACGCCGCGCGCGTCGGCGCCCGGGGACTCGGGATCGACCCGCAGCGCGATCCGGTGGCCCCGCGCCTCGGCGGCCAGGGCGAGCGCGCGCCCCATTCGGCCGCAGCCGACGAGCGCGAGGTGGAGCGGACGGTCGGCGCTCATGTGCGATCCTCCCCTGCCGCGCACTCGAACAGCGCGCGGTGCAGCGCGCGGACCAGCTCCTTCGCGCGCTCCTCGTCGGTCAGCAGCCCGAGCGACGCGCCGTGCGGGCCCTGGACCAGGCGGCGCAGCGGGATCCCGCCCGCCGCCGCGAGCACCCGCTGCCACTGCGCCGGCGCATCGGCCAGCCCCTCGCCGACGACCGCGACCAGCGCCAGGCCAGGTGTGCAGCGGACCTCGCCGTAGCGCTCGAGCGCGTCGAGCGCCGGGGCCAGCGAGGGGTCGGCGGGGATCAACAGCTCGAGCCAGACCGGCCCGGGCAACACGGCCACGGGCTGCAGCCCGGGACGGTCGACGGTCCGCAGCACGTCGGCGAGGAAGCCCTCCTCGCGCAGCCGCCCCGGCGCGCGCAGCGCGACCAGTTGCAGCGGCGCGCGCGAGGCGACGGCCCGGACCGCCGGAGCAGTCGAGCCGGTGGCGCCGATCCGGGTGCCGGGCCGCTCCGGGGCGAGGCTGTTGCGCACCACGACCGGCAGACCGCCGTGGATCGCCGGGTCGATCGACGCCGGGTGCAGCACCTTGGCGCCAAAGCCGGCCATCTCGGCCGCCTCGCGGAAGGTCGCCTGCTCCAGCACGCGCGCCGCGGGGACGACGCGCGGGTCGGCGGTCATCAGCCCGTCGACGTCGGTCCAGATCTCGATCGCCGCGGCGTCGAGCGCGAGGCCGAGCACGGAGCCCGACAGGTCGGAGCCGCCGCGCCCCAGCGTCGTCGGGATCCCCTCCGGGGTCGCGCCGAGGTAGCCGCCGAGCACAGGGACCGTTCCCGCCTCGACCAGCGGCGCGACCCGCTCGCGGGCCCGCGCGCGCGTCTCGGCGAGCTGCGGCCGCGCCGAGCCGAAGTGGTCGTCGGTGATCACGATCTCGCGCGAGTCGACCACCTGCCCCGGCGCCCCCGCGATGCGCAGCGCCGCCGCCAGCAGCTCCTGGGCCAGCAGCTCGCCGTAGCCCAGGACCTGGTCGGACGAACGCGGCGTCGCCGTCCCGAGCAGCCGGACCCCGCGCAGCAGGACCCGCAGTTCGCGCAGGTGCGCGTCGAGCCGCTCGACCAGCGCGGCGTCGCCGGGAGCGAGCGCGAGCGCGGTCTCGCGGTGGCGGCGTGCCAGCCGGTCGGCCTCGTCCTCCATCGCGGCGCGGTCGCCGGACAGCGCGGTCTCGGTCAGCCGCTGGAGCTGGTTGGTCACGCCCGCCATCGCCGAGGTGACGATGACCGGCCGCTCCGGCAGCCGCCCGCGGACGATCTCCGCGACCCCCCGCATCCGCTCGGGACCGTCGACCGAGGTCCCGCCGAACTTCATCACGATCACGGCACCAGGTCCTGGGCCTGGATCAACTCGCCGATCAGCAGGGTTCCGCCCGCCGCGCCGCGGATCGTGTTGTGGGAGAGGACCTCCATCCGCAGGCCGAGCACCGCGCAGGGCCGGATCCGGCCGACGACCGCCGCCATCCCGCCGCCGGTCATCCGGTCGAGCCGCGGCTGGGGGCGGTCGCTCGCCTCGCGCACGACGATCGCGGGGTCGGGCGCGCTCGGCAGGCCCAGCTCCTGCGGCAGGCCGCGAAAGCGCGCCATCAGCTCGGCCGCCCGCTCCGGCCCGATCCGTGGCGAGGACTGCAGGCTGACCGCCAGCAGGTGCCCGTCCGAGACCGGCACGCGGTGGACCTGCGCCGAGACCGCCAGGTCCAGCGCCTCGACGCGGTTCCCGGCGAGCTTCCCGAAGATCTTCGCGGGCTCGCTCTCGAGCTTGGGCTCCTCGTCGGCGATCCAGGGGATGACGTTGTCGATCAGGTCGAGCGCGGGGACGCCGGGGTAGCCGGCGCCGGAGGCGGCCTGGAGCGTGGTCACGACCAGCCGTTCGAGCCGCGCCGTGCGCGCCAGCGGCGCCAGCGCCAGCGCCAGCCCGATCACCGAGCAGTTGGGGTTGCAGACGACGAAGCCGCGGCCGCCCCAGCGCCGGCGCTGGGCCTCGATCAGCGCCAGGTGATCGGCGTTGGCCTCGGGCACGATCAGCGGGACGTCGGGGTCCATCCGGCGGTTGCGGGCGTTGCTGATCACGGCCCGGCCGGCGCGGGCGAAGGCCGGCTCGACCTCCTCCGCCGCCGCGGCGTCGAGCGCGGAGAAGACCAGCGCCGACTCGACGGCGGCCGGGTCGCAGGCCCGCAGGGTCAGCGCCGCCGCGGCCGCGGGGGGCGCCTCCGAAACCCGCCAGTTCACCGCCTCGCCATACGGCCGGCCGGCGCTGCGATCGGAGGCCGCGACCTCCGCCAGTTCGAACCACGGGTGCGCGTCGAGCAGTTGCACCAACCGCTGCCCGACCATGCCGGTCGCGCCGAGCACCGCCACGGGCCGGCGCGTTCCTTGATTATTCATCTCGCCGAGCTCCACATCCGTCGTGACATGAGTTGATATCCGCGCGGCGGGACCGGGCCGCGGGCGGGGCTTCCCTCCCGCCACGGGCCCCGGGTCGCGGATGATAGCATCGCGCGATGGTTCGCTGCCGCGCGGTCATCTTCGACCTCGACGGGACGCTGGTGGACGCGTTCGCCGCCGTGGCTGACGCGCTCAACGTGGCCCGCGCGGCCTGCGGGCTGCCGCCCCTGCCGCTCGAGGCGGTCCGGGGCCAGGTCGGCTGGGGCCTCTCCGACCTCCTGGCGCGGAACGTCGGCCCCGAGCGCGTGGCCGAGGCCCGCCCGCACTTCGAGGCCCACTACGCCGCGCACCACCTCGCCGGGACGCGGCTGCTGCCCGGCGCCGGGGAGGCCCTGGCGGACCTCGCGCGCCGCGGGGCCGGGCTCGGGATCGCCTCGAACAAGCCCCCCCGTTTCACCCGCGACCTACTGGAGCGGCTCGACCTGGCGCCGCTCTTCGGCGCGATCCTCGGTCCGGGACCCGACCTCCCGCCCAAGCCCGACCCCGCGATGCTGCGCGCGGCCTGCGCGCTCCTCGACGCCGCCCCGGCAGAGACGCTCTACGTCGGGGACATGCCGCTCGACGTGGAGTCGGCGGTCCGGGCCGGGATGCCGCACCTGCTGGTCCCGACCGGGGCCGTCCCGGCCGCCGATCTGGCCCGGGTTCCCGGCGTCCGGCTGGCCCGCGACCTGCTCGACGTGGCGGCCCGGGTCGAGGTCGGCGGCCTGCGGTCCGCGCCCGGCGACCGCTCGCGCGATCCGACTTGACGGCGGCTCCCGGCAGGAGTACAGGAAGCTCGAGGTTACGCACAAGGAGGTCGCGATGACAGTTCGGCGCCTGGTCCTCTGCCTGCTCCTCTTCACCTTCCTGGCGGCCGCGGCCACCACCCTCGCCACCGCCACAGCCGAGCCCAAGAACCCCACTCCGCGCTACCTGGAACCGGCGCCGTGGTGGTGGCTCGGCCCCAAGGGCGACGCCCGCTACCTCGTGGTCGCCGGGCGCCCGCGCGATCTGTTCGGCCCGGTCAAGCCGCCGCCCGGCGTGAAGCCGATCGATCCGATCGGGGCGCCGCCAGCGCGGGGTAACTCGGTCGATCGCGCCGGCACCAGCGCTTCGAAGCCGACTTCGCTCTCGGGCTCGCTCGGCGCGCCGGGAAGCGCCTCCTTCGCCAACGCCCCGGGGTCGGTGTCGCGCTCGACACGGGCGAGTTCGGCGCCGGTCCGGCCGGACCCGCGGGACGTCCGGCGCGAGCTGGAGTCCGCGCAGCGCGCGCTCGGCCTCTGACCGGCCTCACCGCCCCTTCAACGAACTGGTCACCAACTCCGACTCCGCGGCCCAGGCCGCGGGGTCGGTTTCGTTTCCGGGGCTCAGCAGCAGCAGGAACGCCCCCTCGGCGGTGACGAGCGTCGCGGCGCAGCGCGGCGCGGCGCCCCCCGCCGCGGGCGCGAAGGGGGCGCTTTCGACGGTCCGGTCGCGCGTGGAGCGCAGGGCAGCCCACGGCTCCAGCGGTGGGCCCCAGTCGCGCTCCAGCTCGGCCCGCCGCGCGGCGAGCGCGTCGCGCGAGGCGAGGCGGACCACCACGATCAGCGAGCCCCGGTCGTTGCGCAGCGTGACCGGGAAGCCGTCGGCGCTCGCGCCGCTCAGCGTCGCCCGGTAGCCGCGCGGCACGAGGAAGCGGATTCCGTCGCCGACCAGCATCCCCTCGCGAGGGTCGGCGGGCGAGCCGCTGACGGCCTGCCGGTCGAGCCGCACGCGGTAGCGGCGCGCGACGTCGTACGGCGGCGGCGGCGGCTCCGCCTCCGACGGACGGGCCGTGATCGCGATCCAGAGCGGCGCGAGGCTCTTCTCTCCTGCCGCCACCGGCAGCACGATCTCCAGCTCGCGGCCCCCCGTTCGGACGCGGTGGACGAGCCAGCTCCCACGGAACGTTGCTCCGGAGAAACGGGCCGTGGCCGCCTCGCCGTCCAGCCCGGCCGCGCGCCGCGCGGAACCGAGGCCGGCGCCTCCGAGGCGCCGCGCCCCGGGATCGGTCCGCGGCGGCGCGATCGCCGCGGCGTCGAGAGGGCCCGCGGTCGGTGCCAGCGGGCGCAGGTCGACCCATCCGGCGAAGTCCGAGTCGCCGATCCGGACCGCCGTCCCGGCCTGGTCCTCGAACGAGCCGCGCAGCCAGAGCACGGTCTTGGGCCCCGCGGCCGCGTCGCGGAAGACCCGGTCGACGCGGGCCGCCACCACGCCGGGCGGGATCTCGATCGACAGCCCGTCCCCGATGGAGATCCGCCGCCAGGGCTCGTCGCGCTCGCGGTGCGGGCGCTCGGAGAGGTAGGCCGCAGGGACCGGCCAACCGCAGGGCTCGTCGGCCGGGTTCCCCGGGGCGGCCGCGGCGGGCTCGAGTGCGGCAACCTGGTCCTCCACCGCCCGCGCGGCGTCTCGCGCGCAGGCGGCTCCGCACCCGGCGCCGCCGGCCAGTCCGACGGCCCAGACCTCGCGGGCGGCCGGGTCGCCGGCCGCCGCGATCCGGTAGACGGAAACGGTCGCCTTCCCCTCGACCCCGATCGAGACGGTCCAGCGGCTGCGCTCGCAGCGCGCTTCGGCGGGGCCCGGGTCGCAGGGGCGGGCTGGCTCCTCGAGCGCCGGCTCTCGGCCGGCCAGCAACTGATCGCGGGCGAAGCGCTGGGCCGTCTCCGGATCGGGCGACCAGGCGCGCCCGGGGTCGCACAGCGCAAGCTGGGTGTCCCCCGGGAAGCGCCGCAGCAGGAGCGCGGGGGCTGCGACGCCGGGTGCCGGAGGCGCCGGGACGGCGCTCCAGCCCCGCCGCAGCACCGCCCGCCCCCAACCGCCCCCGACGACCGCGGGAGGCGTCACGCCGAGCAGGCCGGCGAGCCGCTCCACGACCTGCTCCGGAGTGGCGTCGGGATCCGCGGCCAGCGCGGCGAGCGCGAGGTCCTCCAGGCCCGCGAGCGCTTCCGGATCGCTCCAACCCTTGGCCTCCGAGAGCTGGGCCGCGATCCGCTGCGCGGCCGCCCGGCGGACCGCCAGCCGGTCGGCGAGCGCCGTAGCCCGGTCCCGGGCGTCGTCCCCGGGCTCGGCCGCGAGCAGCTCGAGCGCCGCGCGCCAGAGTCCCGCTCCCTCGAGATCCTGCGCCAGCTTCATCCGGCGGATCGCCGGTTCCCCGCCGAGCGCCAGGGCCTGCTCCTCCTCGAACGCGGCGAGCAGCAGGTCGCCCCGGGCGCGCCGCGCGGCGGCCGCCTCGGCCCAGGCGCGGTAGTCGTCCGGCCGCTCGGCCAGTTGCGCCTCGGTCCGGGTCGTCGCCTCGCCGGTGCCCGGCGAGGCCGGCCGGCAGGCGACCGCGGCCGCGCGTGAGCCGGCTTCCTCGGCCGCGGCGTACTCCTCGGCCGAGATCGCAGCGCGCGCCCCGGCCAGCGCCGCGAAGCGCGCTCCGTCGCGATCGCAGCGCTCGATCCGGGCCGCAGCGAGCGCGATCCAGGACGCGGCGGCGAGCGGATCGGCCGCCGCCGCGCGCTCGAACAGCGGCTCCGCCTGCTCCGCGCGCCCTTCCCGCAGCGCCGCCGCGCCGCGCTCGCGCAGCTCGATCGCCACGAGCCGGCCGGGGTGAGGGGTGTCGAGCCGGGAGACCGGGGCCGCGGAGCCTTCCGGCCCGGGCGAAACCGCGGTCCCCTCGGGTGCCGCCACGGCCGCGACCGTCAGACCCGCCGCCAGCGCAAGCGCCAGCGCGGCGCGCAGCCCCGGCCGCCTTCCGCGGTCCATCGCCGGTCAGCCGCCTTCCGCGGGAGTCTCTGGGATGACCTCGGCGATCGCCGCGACCGTCGGGGCAAACAGCGCCCGCCTGGCCGCGAGCAGGCCGCTGCGGTTCGTGGTCCCCTCGGTGTTGTACGACATCGGCCGGCCCCGCACGTCCGAGAACGCGCCCCCGGCCAGCCGCATCAGCGCGTCCGGCGCGCAGGCGTCCCAGTGGCGCGAGCGGCGGCCGAGCGTGACGTACACCTCGGCCTCGCCGGTCAGGACCAGCATCACCTTGCGGCCCACCGACCCCGACGCGACGATGCGCGACGCGCCGAGCCGCCGCGCCACCGCGCGGGTGCGCGAGCCGGCGTGGCTGCGGCTGAGCGTGACGACCGGACCCCGGCCGCCCGGAATCCCCTCCGGCAGCGGTCCGAGTCGATGCCAGCCCTGAAGGTCGAGCAGCTCGACGCCGTGCCCTTCGGCTCCGAACACGGTGCGGCGCTCGGGCGGAAGGTGAATCACGCCGAGCACGGGATGGCCGCGGACCGCGAGCCCGATCATCACCGCGAACTCCGGCACGGCCTCGACGAACTGGCGCGTGCCGTCGAGCGGGTCGACCAGCCAGAGCCGCTCCGCGCCGAGCCGGTCCAGGTCGTCGGGGGTCTCCTCGCTGAGGATCGCGTCGCGCGGGAAGGCCTCGGCCAGCCCCTCGCGGATCAGCCGGTCGGCGGCCCGGTCGGCCTCCGTGACCGGCCCCTCGTCCCCCGGCTTGTGCTCGACGGGGAACGCGGTCCCGAAGACGCGCAGGATCTCGTCACCGGCGCGGCGCGCCAGCTCGACCGCGACCTCCAGTTCGCGCTGCACCGGGTGATTCTAGCGCTAGGACGGGTTCCCCGGCTTGGCGCCGCCCGGCTCCTTGACCGTCGCGACGACGCGGAGTTCGGCGCCGACGACGGCCTTCGGGTCGCTGGTCTTGAGCGCGACTTCGGCCTTGAAGGTCCCGACCGGCGTCCCCGGGCCGAGCTCGACCGTGATCCAGTAGTCGCCGGGGCGCTCGGTCAGCGCGCCGCGCACCGCCCCCGAGGCGGCGGTCGTCACTTTCGAAGGCTCCAGCGAGACCTTGAGATTCGGGTTCGAGGAGCTGACACCGAGCACCTTGAGCCCCTCGACGTGCGGACGCAGCAGGACCTTCTCGATCTTCGGCTCGCCCTTCACCGTGTACATGTAGACCTGCGAGCGCGGCAGGAACTCGAGCGCCGTCACGACGTTCAGCTTCATCTGCAGCACCGTGCGCTCGGCGCCGGGGGCGTCGGTCATCACGGTGATCGTCTTGGAGTGCTTGCCGGAGGCGAGCGTCTTGGTCTCGATCTTGAATTGGATCTTCCCGGTGCCGCCGGGCGGGATCGGCGTCGCGGTGTAGTCGAGGATCGTGCAGCCACAGGTCGCGTGGACCTCGGTGATCAGAAGCGGCTCGTCGCCCTCGTTCCGCACCTCGAAGACGTGCTCGATCACGCCCCCCAGCGGAACGTCCCCGGCCTCGAACGACCGCTCCGGGAAGGTCGCTCTCTTCTCCGCCAGGGCCGGCGCGGGGCCGGCGGCCAGCGCCAGGAATCCGGTCAGCACGATCGCCGCTGCGCTGCGAAGCATCGAGTCACTCCTCGTGGCGCGGGCCGGGCCCGCGGGGATTCAAGATACCGGGAGCGGCCGCGCCGCGCCCGCGGTGCGGACCGGGGCGCCAACCGCCCCGCCCCCGGCGGCCCCTCAGCCGGGCGGCTCCGGCGCACGGGCCGCGTCGAGCGCCGCCCCGAACGGCCCCGCCAGCAGGTCCGCCTGCCAGCGCCGCAGGCCGGCCGCCAGCCAGTCGCCGAATCCGTCCGGAGGGGTGCGGGCCGCCTCGCGCAGCACCGCGCCCGGGCAGATCACGCTCCCCGAAAGGCCGAGTCCCGCCGCCACCTGGTCGCGGGCCCGGCGCAGGGCGTCCTGGCGTCGCCGCTCGTCGCGCGGCGGGCGGGGCTCGCGCGGCGGGCGCTCCGCGGGACGCGGCGGGGCGGCTCGCCCACGCGCGACCGCCTCGAGCAGCGCGCGCTCGTAGCGCCGGGCCACGCGCGTTGGAACCCCGGCCGCCGCCAGGTCGGGCGGCGCGTCCGCGGGCTGCCGCGCGAGGGCCAGCAGCGGCTCGGGGGCCACGACGTGGACCGCGGGGACGCCGCGCTGCTCGGCCTCGCGCTCGCGCCAGGACAGGAGTTCGGCCAGCGTGGCGCGCTGGCCGGGCGAGAGGGCCAGCGCCCCCTTGGCCCGCAGCAGCAGCTGGCCTGCGTCGGGGAGCGTCAGATCGCCCGGCTCGACCTCCTCCAGCCTTCGGCACTCCTCGTCGAGCCAGCCGCCACGGCCGAGCCGCTCCAGGCGCGCGCCCAGCGCGTCGCGCATGGCGAACAGGACGCGCACGTCCTCGCGCGCGTACTCGAGCGCCGTCGCCGGTAGCGGGCGGCGCGACCAGTCGGTGCGCTGCGCGCGCTTGTCGAGCGCGGCCCCGGCGAGCGACGCGGCCAGCGCCGCGAGACCCGTCTGCGGCTCCCCCAGAAGCTGCGCCGCACGCTGGGTGTCCCACAGCCCGCGCAGGGCGATCCGCGCGTCGCGCTTGAGCAGCCGAAGGTCGTAATCGGCCCCGTGCACGATCGTCTCGAGCGCCGGGTCCTCGAGCGGGGCGCGGAGCGGGCCGAGTTGGCCTTCCAAGGCCAGCGGATCGACGATCGCCGCGGCGATCCCGGAGGGTTCCTCCCACGCGAGCTGGACCAGGCAGAGCCGCGGGCGATAGGCGGTGAAGCCGTCGGCCTCGGTGTCCAGCGCCAGCCGCGGGACGCGGCCGAGCCGCTCGACGAGCGCGTGCAGCGCGGCCGGGTCGGCGATCCAGCCCGCGACTCCCGGCCCGGCACCCCCGCCGCCCTCGCTTGCCCCCCCGGCTCCCGTCACTTAGTGTCTCCTCCCTCCGAAGGGACCACATGAACCAGAAGGACAAGCTGCCCGTCAAGGCCTACCGCAACCTCGACTTTCTCAACAGCCCCGACGCGCGGGTGATCCGGCTGCTGGCCGAGTATCTCGAGCCGGCCCACCGCTTCGAGCGCTTCAACGTCGAGGACACGATCGTCTTCTTCGGCTCCGCGCGTGCGCTGCCCGACGACCCCGGGAACCCGCGGCTCTCGCGCTACTATCGCGAGGCCGAAGAACTCGCCTTCCGCATGACGGAGTGGTCCAAGGCCCTCAACCAGAAGCGGCGGCGCTTCATCATCGCCTCGGGCGGCGGGCCGGGGATCATGGAGGCGGCCAACCGGGGCGCTTCGCGCGCCCGGGGGTTGTCGGTCGGGCTCGGAATCAGCCTGCCGCACGAGCAGGGGATCAACGAGTTCGTTTCGCGCGAGCTGGCCTTCGAGTTCCACTACTTCTTCCTGCGCAAGTTCTGGTTCGTCTACCTGGCGAAGGCGCTGATCGTCTTCCCGGGCGGCTTCGGCACCCTGGACGAGCTGTTCGAGATCCTCACGCTGGTGCAGACCGGCAAGACCTCGACCCCCCGCCCGATCGTCCTCTACGGGCGCGAGTTCTGGGACGGCGCGGTGAACTGGGAGCGGCTCGTCGACTGGGGCGTGATCGACCAGCGCGACCTGGACCTGTTCCGGGTCGTCGACGGCGTCGACGAGGCCTTCGGGTACCTGACCGAGGAGCTGACCCGGCGCTACCAGCTGGGATGAGCCGGCCCGGAGCCCCGGGACGGGCCGCCGTGCGGCCGGACGGCCCAGGCCGGAAACGCGCGCTTGCCGGGGCCCCGCCCGATGCGGGAGAATCCACCGTCAGCGCGCCGGCCACCCCGCCGTGCGGCGCATGGAGAAGACTTTCATGAGGCGTCGCCTGCTGGTCGCGTGTGTCGTGCTGGTTGCCGGGGTGCTGCTCGCGGCGTCCCCCGCCTGGGCGCAGGAAAAGAAGTTCGAGGTCGGCGCCGGGTTCCAGTACGACATGTTCAATTCGGGCTTCGAGGTGGATCCGTCGTTCGGCTGGCACGCCCGCTTCGACTGGTACTTCAAGCCGCGCTGGGCCGTCGGCGTTTACTACGAGTCCGTCCTGGGCAGCGATGACCTGCCCGACAACGGCGGCTACGACGTCGACATCGACTACTACGGCGTGCGCGGGACCTGGCTGCTGGGGGACGACCCGGCGTTCCAGATGCTCCTGTTCGCGAGCGGCGGAACCGGCAGCGTCGACTACGACAACCCGGAGATCGACTCGAGCGTCCCCGACTCGTCGGACATCCAGTACTGGTACGAGGCCGGGTTCGGGGTGCAGTTCGCGGCCGGGCAGCGCTGGCGGTTCCGGATCGACATGTCGTTCCGGCGCTTCACGCCGGACGAGCCGAACCTGCTGCAGAAATCGGGGCGCGCCGCGCTCGTCCCGGCCTTCGAGGCGGCGTTCCGCTTCTGAGCGGACGCCGGCCGGTCGGCCCGGGAGACGGGGCAATCTGCCGCCCCCCACGATGAACGACCCCGCCGCCGATCGCCCTGCCCCGCCGCCCGCCCCCCCCGGGGCCCGGCTCTTCACCGACCCGGAGCCTTTCCGCACGGAGTACGGGGCAGAGCTGCCGGGCTACGGGCTCGCCTACGAGACCTGGGGCCGGCTCTCGCCCGGTCGTGACAACGCGATCCTGCTCTGCACCGGGCTCTCCGCCAGCTCGCATGCGCGCAGCAGCGAGGCCGACCCGTCCCCGGGCTGGTGGGAGCGGATGATCGGTGACGGCGCGGCACTCGACACCCGCCGCTTCTTCGTCGTCTGCTCCAATGTCCTTGGCGGCTGCTTCGGTTCGACCGGGCCGGCTTCCCCCTGCCGTGCCGACGGGGAGCCGTGGGGCCTGCGCTTTCCCCTGGTCACGATCCAGGACATGGCCCGCGCGCAGGCCCGGCTGCTCGATCACCTCGGGATCGAGAAACTGTACGCCGTCGTCGGCTCGTCGATGGGGGGGATGCAGGCGCTCGCGCTCGGCGCGCTCTTCCCGGCCCGCACCGCGCGGGTCGTCGCGATCTCGGCGCCCGGCCGCTCCTATCCCCTTTCGATCGCGCTGCGGTTCGTACAGCGCCAGGCGGTGATGCGCGACCCGGTGTGGAACGGCGGCCGCTATCGGCCTGGCGAGGGGCCGCTCGAGGGGCTCCGGCTGGCCCGCGAGATCGGCACGATCAGCTACCGCTCGGGGCCCGAGTGGGACCAGCGGTTCGGCCGCGAGCGGCTCCGCCCGCGTCCGGCCGACGTCGGGCCCGACTTCCAGGTCGAGGCCTACCTGGTGCGGCAGGGTGAGCGGCTCGCCGGCAGCGGCTTCGACGCCAACTCGTTCCTCTACCTTTCCAAGGCGATGGATCTGTTCGATCTCGGCGAGGGGGCGCCATCGTACGAGGACGGCATCGCGCGGATCCACGCGCGCACGCTGGTGGTCGGCGTCACGACCGACCTGCTCTTCCCGGTCCAGCAGCAGGAGGAACTGGCGCGGATCCTGCGCGAGGCGGGCCGCGAGGCGCGGTTCGTGCGGCTCGACACGGTCTA
Source organism: Acidobacteriota bacterium (assembly GCA_025456425.1). Lineage (GTDB taxonomy): Bacteria > Acidobacteriota > Polarisedimenticolia > J045 > J045 > JALOKP01. The sequence continues at coordinate 42,636 of JALOKP010000010.1, forward strand.
CGGCCACGACGCGTTCCTGATCGACGTCGACCGCTTCGCGGCGATCCTTCGCCCGTTCCTCGACGAGCGGGGCCCGCAGCCCTGACCGGCTCAGCCGGCCGGAGCGCGGCGTGCCGTCCCGTCGAGCGCGCGCGGGAAGACCGCGCCACCGCCCAGCCCCCACCGCGCCACGCGGAACTGCAGCGAGGTCCGGACCACCCCCAGCCCGTAGCGCACCGAGCCCGCGAAGTTCACCGAGGACGCCTCCGGGAAGTAGCGCGTCGGGCACGAGATCTCGCCGATCCGGAACCCGGCGAAGATCGTCTGCGCCAGCATCTGGTTGTCGAAGACGAAGCCGTCGGCGTTGGCGTCGAGCGGCAGCGCCTCGAGCACCTGCCGCGAAAAGGCCCGGTATCCGGTGTGGTACTCGGACAGCTTGTGTCCGCAGAGCAGGTTCTGGAACGCGGTCAGCGAGCGGTTCGAGACGTACTTCCAGAGCGGCATGCCCCCGGCCAGCGCTCCCACCCCGAGGATCCGCGAGCCGAGCACGACGTCGAACTCGCCGCTGACGATCATCCCCGCCATCGCGGGTACCAGCCGGGGCGAGTACTGGTAATCGGGGTGGAGCATGATCACGACGTCGGCCCCCAGGGCCAGCGCCTCGCGGTAGCAGGTCTTCTGGTTGCCGCCGTAGCCCAGGTTCCGGGCGTGGGCAACGCTCCGCAGGCCCAGCCGCCGCGCCACCTCGAGCGTCTCGTCGCGGCTCTTGTCGTCGACCAGCACGACCTCGTCGACGATCCCGGGGGGGATCTCGGCGACCGTCCGCTCCAGCGTCTTCGCGGCGTTGTACGCCGGCAGCACGACGACGATCTTCCGGCCGACGAGCACTCACGCCCCCTGTGGCGCCGCGCCCAGGAAGCGCGCCGCCTCGCGGCCGCGGGCCAGGCCCGTGCCGCCCGCCTTGGCGAACGAGACGCCGAGGTACCCGTTGCCGGCGAGGAACAGTCCCGGGTGCGCCGCCAGCCCGCGGTCGATCTCGGCCAGCCGCGCGAGATGCCCCAGCTCGTACTGGGGGATCGCGCGGCGCCAGAGCGTCGTCCGCTCGTAGACCGGGGCCTCGGAGAGCCCGAACAGGCGCGCCACCTCGGCCCGTGCGATCGCGCCGATCGCGTCCTCGTCGAGGTCCCCGATCGCCGGGTCGACCCCGCCGCCCAGCATCGCGCGCACCAGCAGGCGCCCGTCGGGGCTCCGCCCCGCGAACAGGTGCGTGTCCCACAGCACGCCCAGGATCCGGTAGCCCTCGCCGCGCGGGATCAGCACGCCGAAGCCGCGCGGGATCCTGGCCAGCCCCTCGGCCCCGTACCCGAGCGCGACCACCGCCACCGGCGGGCACGGGATCGCGTCGAGCTGCCGCGCCACGCCGGGCGCCGTCTCGCGCAGCGCCAGGGCGGCGGCCCAGGGCTCGGCCGCGACGATCACCGCGTCGGCCGGCAGGGCCTCCCCGCCCTCCGTCGTCACCGTCCAGCCCCCGCCCGCGCGCGGGACGACCGCGCGCACCGCGACACCGGTCCGCACGGTCACGCCCGGCGTGGCCGCCAGCCGCTCGGGAAGGGTCTGCAGCCCGCCGCCGAAGGAGGTCAGCACCCCCGAGGGGCCGGCCGGCGTGCCGGCCCCCTTCGCCTTGCGCCGCGCGAGCATCCCGCGCACCAGCCCGCCGTGCTCCTCCTCCAGCGCGCGCAGCCGAGGGAAGGCCGCGGGGAGCGAGAGCTTCTTCGCGTCGCCCGCGAAGATCCCGAGCATCATCGGCGCGATCAGCCGGTCGGCCGCCTGCCGGCCGACCCGCCGCGCCGCGAACGACCAGACGCTCTCGTCGGCGCCGTCGCGGCGCGCCGGCACGAGCGGCTCGGCCGCCATCCGCAGCATCCCGGGCAGCGACATGATCCCGCTGGCCGCGAACTTCAGCGGGTGGGCGAAGATCTCGCGGACCGCCCCGCCGCGGACCAGGAAGCGCCGCGCCGCGGCCGCGTTGGCCGGGAGTTTCTCGGCCCGCATCCCGGCCAGCGCGACCAGTTCGTCCATCCCGTCGTCGTTGTCGAGGTAGCCGGTCGGCCCGGTCTCGACCAGGTAGCCCTGCTCGGCGAGCGTCGCGGCCTTGCCCCCGGCCCGCGGGTCGCGCTCCAGCACGACGATCTCGAGGCCGCCCGGCACCGCTGCCGCGTGCTCTGCCGCGCCGCGCGCGGCCGCCAGCCCCGAGATCCCGGCCCCGACGATCACCAGCCGCTTCGGCATCCCGACCCCCTACACCGTCCGCGAAAAGATCGGCTTGTCCGAGCCCTCGTGCTTCTCGCGCCAGTAGCGGTCGAAGCACATCGCGACGTTGCGCACGAACAGCTCGCCCGTCGGCGTGGCCTCGATCCGCTCCGGCGTGACCGTCACCAGCCCCTCGGCCTGGTGCTCCGCCAGACGCTTCAGGTCCTCGGCGAAGGTCTCGGCGAAGCGCACGCCGTGCGCCTTCTCGAAGGCCGGGATGTCGAGCCGGAAGTTGCACATCAGCTCGTGGATGATCTCGCGGCGCAGG
>JALOKP010000082.1 GCA_025456425.1 Acidobacteriota bacterium
GCTACCGCGGCTGAGGGTCCTCTTCCTGTGCACCGGGAACTCCTGCCGCAGCCAGATGGCGGAGGGCTGGGCCCGCGCCCTGCACGGCGCGCGGCTCGAGGCCGCCTCGGCCGGGATCGAGGCCCACGGCATGAACCCTCGGGCGGTGCGCGTGATGGCCGAGGCGGGGGTCGACATCGCGGGCCAGCGCTCGAAGACGGTCGACCAGCTCGAGCGGGCCGACTTCGACTGGGTGATCACCGTCTGCGGTGCCGCGGACGAGCGCTGCCCGGTCTTCCCCGGCGCGGCCCGCCGCCTGCACCGCGGCTTCGACGACCCGCCGGCGCTGGCCCGCGACGCGCGGACGGAAGACGAGGCGCTCGCCCCCTACCGGCGGGTGCGCGACGAGATCCGGGACTTCATTGAGACGCTGCCGAGGCAGCTGGAGACGACACGATGAGCAGGAACGACAGGCTGGCGAACGACGAGCGGATCCGGGGCGAGGTGCGGCAGGGCTACGCGCGCGTCGCGACCGGCGGATCGAACGGCTGCTGCGGCACCCCCGGCGCGATGCCGGCGCGCGAGTTCGCGGCGAAGATCGGCTACGCGGCCGAGGACCTGGTGGCCGTCCCGGAAGGGGCGAACATGGCGCTCTCGTGCGGCAACCCCGCGCTGATCGCCGCGCTGAAGCCGGGCGAGGTGGTGCTCGACCTCGGCAGCGGCGGCGGCTTCGACGTCTTCCAGGCGGGGCCGAAGGTCGGCGCGACGGGCCGCGTGATCGGCGTCGACATGACCCCCGAGATGATCGCCAAGGCCCGCTCCGGGGTCGCCTGGTACCGCGGCGCCAGCGGCCTCGACAACGTCGAGTTCCGGCTGGGGGAGATCGAGCACCTGCCGGTCGCCGACGCCTCGGTCGACGTCGTGATCTCCAACTGCGTGATCAACCTCTCGCCCGACAAGCCGCAGGTCTTCCGCGAGATCGCGCGCGTGCTGAAGCCGGGCGGGCGGGTCGCCGTCTCCGACATGGCGCTGCTGCGCCCGCTGCCGGCCGCCGTCGAGCAGGAGATCGTGGCCTGGATCGGTTGCATCGCCGGCGCGGTGTTGATCGACGACTACCGGCGCGCGCTGACGGACGCCGGCCTGGTCGACGTCGCGCTGACCCCCAAGCCGGAGTACGTCGCCGCGATGCAGCAGTTCGAGGACCCGCTCTACCGGAAGATCCAGGACGCGCTGCCGGCCGGGACGGTTCCCGCCGACTACTTCACCAGCGTCGACGTCGCGGCCCGCAAGCCGTAGCCGGGCCCCGGTCGGGCGGGCCGCTCCGTCAGGCCCGCCCGTACACCGGGAGCGCGGCGCCGTGGATCGCGCGCGCGCCGTCGCTCAGCAGGAACAGGATCACCTCGGACAGGGCTTCCGGCTCGACCCAGCGCCCGAAGTCGGCGTCGGGCATCGCGGCGCGGTTGGCCGCGGTGTCGATGATCGAGGGGAGGACCGCGTTGACCCGCACGCCGCAGTCCTTCAACTCGGCCGACATGCTCTCGGTCAGCCGGACCACGACCGCCTTGGCCGCGCTGTAGGCCCCGGCGTCGCCGACGCCCGCCAGCGCGGCGCGGGAGCCGACGTTCACGATCGCGCCCGATCCCTGGCGCAGGAAGTGCGGGACGACCGCGCGCGAGGCGAGCAGCGCGGAGCGGACGTTGATCGCGAACATGAACTCCCAGTCGGAGAGGGTCATCTCGTGCACCGGGGAGCCGGCGCGGTAGCCGCCGGCGATGTTGACCAGCCCGTCGACCCGCCCGAAGGCCTGCAGCGTTCCGTCGACCATCCGCGCCACGGCCGCCGGGTCGGTGAGATCGGTCGCGGGGGCGACCCAGGCGCTCTCCGAGCCCGCACGCTCGCCGAACTCGGCCCGCACGGCCTCGGGCACCAGGTCGGCCAACGCCACGCGGGCCCCCTGGCCGAGCAGCTGCCGGGCCACCACGGCGCCGAGCGCCCCGGCGGCCCCGGTGACGATGACGACGCGATCGATCAGTCCGAAGTTCATGGCCGTCCTCCGCGCGGGCCCCATTCTCGGCCCGGGTGCGGCCCGGCCGCAAAGAAACCGGGAGTTCGCGGCGCGGGCGCCGGGCGCTACCATGCGCCGCGTGACCACGCGCCCGCCGGACCGCCGCGCGCTCGACCGGCTGCACGCCCGGCTGGAAGGCTGCCGCGCCTGCCCGCGCCTCGTGGCCTGGCGCGAGGAGGTCGGCCGGACGAAAAAGCGCGCCCACCGCGACGAGGAGTACTGGGCGCGGCCCGTCCCCGGTTTCGGCGACCCCGCGGCGAAGCTCCTGATCTTCGGCCTGGCCCCGGGAGCGCACGGCTCCAACCGCACCGGCCGCCCGTTCACGGGGGACGCCTCGGGCCTGTTCCTCTACGACGCGCTCTTCCGCGCCGGGCTCTCCAGCGCTCCCGCGTCGGTCCACCGCGCGGACGGCCTCGAGCTGCGCGGCGTCTACATCACGGCCGCGGTCCGCTGCGCGCCCCCCGCCAACCGTCCAACCGGCACCGAGATCGCGGCCTGCGCGGACTGGACCGCGCGCGAGTTGGAACTGCTCGGCGGCCTGCGGGCCTGCCTGGCGCTCGGCCGGATCGGCCACGACGCGCTGCTCGCGCACCACGGCCTGCGGCCCGCGGCGCACCCGTTCGCGCACGCCGCGGAGCACGAACTGCCGGGCGGGCGGGTGCTGGTCGACTCGTACCACGTGTCGCGCCAGAACACGAACACCGGCCGGCTGACCCGCGCGATGTTCGACCGCGCGCTGCGCGCGGCGGCGCGGCGGGCCGGCCTTGCGCCCTGAGCGGCGTCCCCGGAAAAGACGAGCCCCCGGCTCGCGCCGGGGGCCAAGGGAGGGGAGGAGGAGGTCAGGTCGGTCTGCAGGGAGCCGTGCGATTCGCCCTGTCGAAGGCTCCGGTCTGCGTTCCGAACCGTACCGTCACCCCTCTAAAGCAATCGGGATGCCAGCCGCCCGGCTCTCACCGCAGGCCCCCGCGGCGTCGCTAATTCGTTGACGCGCAGGCCCTTCGCGTTCGAAGCGCGCGCGACCCGCCGTTCCCTCACCGCCCGCCCCGGCGCGTCTTTCTGGCGCACCGCGTCGCCGTCGCGCAACGCCGCCCGGACCGCGGGGGCGGCGCGATCCCGTCCCGGCTTCCGCCGCTCCCGCACCGGCAACGGTCCCCCCTGCCGAACCCTCGATTTCCCGCTCGCCACGCCCGACCCTCCCGATTCGCGGCGCGACCCCGCGCCCGCGAAAGGAGGATCCCCGATGCTTCCCGTTCCGACGCTCCGCTCACTCCGCCCGCTGCCCCCCCTGGCGTTTGCCGTGGCCTGCGCCGCGCTCGCGCCGGCCGCCGCCGGCGTCCCGGCCGCCGCCGAACTCCCCCCGCCGCTCGAGTTGGCCTACGTCTGCGACGCGCCGCTCGCCGTGACCGCGGTGCGCGCGCTGCGCGGCGAGGCGGTGCTGGCCGAGATCACGGTCGCGGGCTGCGAGCCCGCCGGCCGGTCGCTCGACGGCAGCCCGCTCGTCACGGCCTCCGTCTTCGCGCGGCTGCGCGACCGGCTCGCCGCGCTCGGCCACGAGCGCGAGGCGCGCCTCGTCGCCCGTCCGCTCGGCAGCTTCGCGGCGCTGCCGGAGGAGCTGCTCCCGGCCGGCCTGCTCGCCTCGCCGAAGGACGGGATCACGGTCGAGTGGTGCGGCACCGTCGTGTCGAAGGACCGCGACGACTGCCTCGGCACCTGCAGCTGCGGCAACAAGGACGGCTGCCCCTGCCGCGCGACCAAGACCACCAGCCCCAAGTCGGACGTCGAGTCGCAGACCAACTGAGGGGACGGGCGGCCGGTCACCGCCGGCCGCCCCCGCCCAGAAAAGGAAACCGGCCGTGGGCGTGAAGCCCAAGGCCGGCTGGTTCGGGGGGTGGAAGGAGGAGGGAAGGAGGAGGGTAGGAGCGCGGGCCCCCGGGCAAGGGGCCCGTGGAAATCAGCGGCGCGCGCGCGCGCCCTTCATCGTCTCGAGCGGGATCTCCTGGGTCACCAGCGAGAGGTTCCCCTGCGGGGCGGAGCCCACCACGTAGCCGATCGTGTAGGTGCCGGTCTTGACGGTCAGGAACTCCGGCCCCATCGCCGGCACGCCGCTGCCGCCGTTGAAGAGCGCGAAGGGCAGGGTGTAGGTCCGGGCCAGGACGTCGAGGTCGATCCCGCTGCCGTTGGAGAAGTTCACCCGGCCCAGGCCGCGCGAGTTGATCACGAAGGCCGGTGCGTCCGCCGCGTGACGCAGCCCGAGGCGGCCGAAGTTCGGCATCACGGGCGACACGTCGTTGACGAACGGCAGGATCGCCGGCGTGCCGCCGGGGGTCAGGGCCGCGATCAGCGACAGGTTCAGGCCGCCCGCCAGCTCCGCGTCGTCGAGCCGCACCACGGCCTCGGCCGTCGTCGGGTTCGAGTTCGCGAGGAAGACCTCGATCGTGTAGGTGCCGGGGGGCAGCGCCAGCGGGCCGACGACGGTGCCGAAGGTGTAGTCCTCGAGCGCGAGCCCGCCGTTGACGTAGACGTCGACGACGGCGCCCGGGATGCCGTGCACGACGTAGACCGAGTTGTCGGCGGCGAGCGCGGTGGCGGGGAGGAAGATCGCCAGGGCGGCGAGGGCGGTCAGGGCGAGCGTGCGAAGGGAGCGAGTCATCGGAGCCTCCATGTCCTGGTGGACGATGCGGATTCGGGTCTCAGGTCGCGCGCAATCGGGTCGGAAAGAACGCGGGGCGGAAGCGCTGCGGGAAGTTACGGGATCATCACCGTGTCGATCACGTGGATCACGCCGTTGCTGGCCGCGATGTCGGTCTTCACGACGCGCGCGCCGTCGATGCGGACACCGTCCGTGATGTCGATCGCGGCGGTCTTTCCGGAGACGGTCGTCGCGGAGGCCAGCTTCGCCACGTCGCTCGAGGTGACCTTCCCCGGGACCACGTGGAAGGTGAGGATCTCGGTCAGCTTGGCCTTGTCCTTGAGCAGCCCCTCGACGGTCCCCGGCGGGAGCTTGGCAAAGGCCTCGTCGGTCGGGGCGAACACGGTGAACGGCCCCTCGCCCTTGAGGGTGTCGACCAGGCCGGCGGCCTGGACGGCGGCGACGAGCGTCTTGAAGTTCCCGGCCGCCACGGCCGTGTCGACGATGTCCATCGAGGCGCCGGAGCTGCCGTAGCTGCTCTTGCCGGAGCCGGCGAGGGCGAACGGGGCGGCCATGGCCGCCAGGGCGGCGAGTGCGAAGAGGGTGGGGCGAACGATCGAGCGGTTCATGTGGGCCTCCTGGGCTGGGCGGCCGGGGCGTCTGACGCCGCGGCCGGGTTCATGTCCATCGACAGGGTGGACAATACCCGCGTGTCGATGTATTGTCAAGGACAAATCAAGAAAAATATTGACGAAAGCGAGACAAAAATGCCCGATTCTCGGAGCCCCCGGTACCACCAGCCCCGGCACCCGATGCAGGTCGTGGCCCGCGCCACGGGGCTTTCCCCGGACGTGCTGAGGGCCTGGGAGCGCCGCTACCGGGCGGTCGACCCGGGGCGCACGCCCGGCGCGCACCGTCTCTACTCCGACGCCGACATCGCGCGTCTGACGCTGATGCGCAAGGCGCTCGCCGCGGGCCGGCGGATCGGTTTCGTGGCCCGGCTGCCGATGGAGGAGCTCGAGCTGCTGGTCGCCCAGGACGAGGCGCGGCCGGCCCCGGGCCCGCTCGCGTCACGGCGGACGATCTCCCCGTTGCCGGAGAGCTCGCTCCTCGCGCGCGGCTTCGCGGCGATCGAGCGCCTCGACGGGCCGGCGCTGGAGCGCGTGCTGACCGACGCCGGCGTCACGCTGACGATGCCGCAGATGCTCGAAGAGCTGCTCGTGCCGCTGCTGCAGGAGATCGGCACCGCCTGGCGCCACGGCCGGATCGGCATCCGCCACGAGCACCTCGCGACCGCGGCGATCCGGGCCTGGCTGGTCGGCGCGCGCCAGGTCCAGTCGCCTCCGGCCCACGCTCCGGCGATCGTCGTCGCGACGCCGGCGGGGCAGGTCCACGAGCTCGGCGCGCTGATGGCGGCACTCGTCGCCGAGAGCGCCGGCTGGCAGGTGATCTACCTCGGCGTCGACCTGCCCGCCGACGAGATCGCGGCGGCCGCGCGCCAGGGCGAGGCCCGCGCGGTGGCGCTCTCCGTGGTCTACCCGCCCGACGACCCGCGCCTGCCGCACGACCTGCGGCGGCTGCGGCGCCTGCTGCCGGGCGGGGTCGCGCTCTTCGCGGGGGGCGACGCGGCGGCGGCCTACGCCGGCGTGCTGCGCGAGGTCGACGCGCGGCTGGTCGAGAGCATCAGCGAGCTGCGCGAGGCGCTCGACGCGCTGCGGCGGCGGGTGGCGTAGGTCGCGGCCCCGCGGCGGTCAAGACGGTGCGCGGCCCGGGTACTTGATGAAAGCCCCGGGCTAGAACGCGATCGTCCGCACCCGCTCCGGCGCATCGACGTCGATCAGCAGCGGACCCTGCGCGCCCGGCACGACCAGCGTCTTCGCGCCGGCCCAGGTCCATGTGAGGGGGTGCTTACTTCGCAACTCCGGGGGCGGGGGGACCGTGGTCCACCGAGAGTCCGCGGGCCGGAAAATCCGCGCGTTCCCCGAGTCGTGGTCCTCAATGAGCAGCAGCTCTCCGTCGGGCGATGCCTGCGGGCGGCCGGTCATGCTCGGGTTGATCGCCCAGGGAACCAGCTCCTCACGCGTGCCGCCGCCCCCCGGGCCGGTCAGGATCAGCGAAGAATCTCGATCCGCGCGCCCCACGACGATAGCCAGCCGGTCCTCCGCCAGCCACTCCCACTCGCGCACATCGGTGCCATCGAATTCGTGGACCTGCTCGCGTCCTGATGTGAGGTCTCTGACCACGATCCTTGCCGCTCCCCTCTGGCCGTCGTCGACGAGCCAGTAGCGGCCGCTCGGGGCGAGGCCCGAGTACAGCTGCCTCACGGGAATCGCATCAAGCCGCTCCAGCCGCCCGGATCGGGGATCGAAGCGGATCGGGTCGACTTCGCCTGAGGGGTAAGGCCAGCCGGCGGGCTTGTCTCGCCCGACGTGCCGCCAGTCGGTAAACAGGTAGAGCATCCCGTCCGCGGTCACCTGCAGGGGTCGGGTGCGCGCCGGCAGGCGGGCCGCTGCGAGACGGCCCTGCTCTTTGCCGGGCTGAGCTCGCCAGAGAACCCTGGCCTCTGCGTCCGGTTCGGTCATGAAGAACAATTCGTCGCCGACCCACAGGACCCAGTCTTCGACGCCGGGGATGAGTTCCTCGTCGCGTTCCAACGTGATCTCGGGGGCCACGAGCCCTCCATCGGCGCCGTAGATCGTGATCCGCTCGTGCTTGGTCTGACTGCCCAGCCGCGTCGCGCTCGTGGCCACCGCGAACATCGCGCCATCGCTACGCCAGCCCAGGAATCGGGACCGAGGCGGGATGAAGCGAAGCGGGACGCCGCGCACGGGGTCGACCACCCACATAGAGCGGTGGTAATGGCTGAGCACCGCGCTCCGGCTGCCGGGCGCGAGCTCCATGCGCCGCCAGTGCTTCGAGCCACCCATGGCCGTCCGAATCAACCCCGGCGTGATGGCGACGAACAGCGCCGCGATCGCCAGCATCGCCACGCCCATGACGCGCACTATCCGGCCGACTCGCCCTCGCCCAGCCGGCTCGCCGCGGGTGAGGCCGAGCCAGGCTGCGGCCGGACCTGCCAGCACGGCGAGGGCGATCGGCCACAGCGAGATCCACCCCACCGACTCGAACAGCACGGGGAATGCGCGCAGGAACAGGGCTGCTGCGGCCAGTGCCGGCAGCCCGAGCATCAGCCCCAGCAGCACGGCAACCAGGGAGGATGCGCCGACTGCGGCTGCGAGCAGCGTGCCGGACGCCGCGACCCCTGAGAGCGCCAGCCCAACGCGGATCAGATCCGGCCCATCGCGGATTGGAACCTCGTAGACGGCGCGCGCCAGGATCCACGCGAGCCCATAGGTCGCCCCGGCGACCGTGGTCCACGCAGCGAACGCAGCCAAAAGCCGCGCCGTGAACAGCCGACGGGGTGGAACCGGCCGGTCGAGCAGGAAGGGCTCGGTTCCCGCCTCGCGGTCGCCAGTGAAGGCCTGGCTGACGGCAAGCAGGGCCCAGAACGGCCAGACACCAAGCAGCAGGACGCGCGGCAGCGCACTGCCGATTCCGACCTCCGTTTCGATTGGCCCCGGGCCGTTCGCTCCGCCGATCACCAGCCGGAGCCCCAGCGCGAACAGCGCCCCGGTTCCGATCCCGGCCGCGACCAGCGCCCGCTGCTGCCGGAGCGCCTTGAGGAAGAGCGCGCTAAACACGAGCCACCTCCAACGTGGTGGCCGGATGGCGCAGCGCGGCAGCGAGAATCTCCGCGAGATCCAGCTCCTCGATCGCAACGTGGCTGGCGCCGGGTCCCTGCAGCCGGTCCGCCAACTCCGCCATCACGTCGTCCACCCGCACCCCGGCGATTATGGCGAACATCTCTAGAACGCGATCGTCCGCACCCGCTCCGGCGCATCGACGTCGATCAGCAGCGGACCCTGCGCGCCCGGCACGACCAGCGTCTTCGCGCCGGCCCACGACCACAGCACCGGCGCGCGCTCCGCCGTGGCCTCGACCTTGAGCCCCCTCGGCGGCGGGATCTCGGTCCATCGGGCGTCGGCCAGGTGAAACACCCGCGCGCCGCGCGTCGCGTGGTCGCGGACCAGGAGCATCGAGCCGTCCCCCGACGCCTGGAGCCGGCCCCAGTTCGGGCGTGCCGGCCACGACCCCAGTTCCTCCTGCGAGCCGCCGCCGGGGCCGGCCAGCAGCAGGCGTGCCACGCCGCGCTGTTCCACCATGACGGCGAGCCGGTCATCCGCCAGCCACTCCCACTCGAGCACGGCCTCGCCTTCGAACCGGTGCTCGAGTTCGTCTCCGGTCGCCAGGTTGCGGACGACGATCCGCGCCGCCTCGCGCCCGCCGTCGTCAACCAGCCAGTACCGGCCGCTTGGGGCCAGGCCCGAGTGGAGGACCCGCCCGCGCGGGATCGTGCCGAGGCGGGCGAGCTTTCCGGTTCCGGGGTCGAAGCGCAGCAGCTCGGCGTCAGCCTCGAGCGCCGGCTGTGTAGCCTTTCCGCGGTGCTCGCGGCGGCGATAGGAGACCAGGTAGAGCATCCCGTCCCGGGTCACCTGCAGCGGCCGCGTGAGCGGTGGCAGGTGGGCGGCCGCGACGCGCCCCCGCGTCTCGCCGGGCCGCGCCCGCCAGAGCGCCCCCTGCTCCGAGTCCTCGGCCGTCACGAAGAAGATCTCGTCGCCGGCCCAGAGCCCCCCGGTCCCGATGCCGAAGAGCTGGATTTCGTCGCGGGCGAAAGCGATGTCGGGTGCCGCACGCCGTCCCTCGGCATCGTAGAACGCGATCCGCTCGCGGCGCGACTCGCCGCCCAGTCGCGTCGCGCGCGTCGCGACCGCGAACATCGTCCCGTCCTCGCGCCAGCCAAGGAAGTGCGACCAGGGCGGGATGAACCGGCGCGCGGACCCCGAGTCGGGATCGACGACCCAGAGGTGCCGCCATCCGTTGAGCACCGCGCTTCGGCCGCCGGGCGCGAACTCGACCTGCCAGGTCGACGGTGCGCCACCCATGGCGAGGCGGATCAGAGAAGGAGTGACCGCCACGAGGACCCCTGCGATCACCAGCAGCGCGACGCCCGTCACCAGCGCCGCGCGCTGGGCCCGCCCGCGACCGCCCGGTTCGCCGCGCGTGAAGGCGACCCAGGCCGCCAGCGGGAAGGACAGCACGCCGAGCGCGATCGGCCAGAGTGAGAACCAGCCGATCGCCTCGAACAGCACGAGCTGGGAGCGCAGCAACTGGACGGCGGCGGCGAGCGCCCCCAGCCCGAGCATCAGCCCCAACAGCGCGGCCGCCAGCGACACGGCGCCGAGCGCCGCCGCCAGCAGCGTGCCGCACGCGGCCAGCGCCGAAAGCAGGCCCCCGGTCGCCACGAGCAGCGGCCAGGACTCGGTCGACACGCCGTAGACCGCGCGCGCCAGGAACCACGCGAGCCCCAGCGTCGCCGCGGCGACGGCCGACCACGCGGTCAGGGCGGCGCCGCATCGCGCCGCGAAGAGCCGGCGCGGCGGCACCGGCCGATCCAGCAGAAAGGACTCGGTCCCGGACGCGCGGTCGGCGGTGAAGGCCTGGCTGAAGGCGAGCAGTGCCCAGAGCGGCCAGACGCCGAGGCCGAGGATCAGCGGCAGCGCGCTGCCGATCGCGGTCTCCGCACTGACCGGCCCCGATCCGTAGACCCCGCCGATCGTCAGCGCAAGCCCGAGCGCGAACAGTGCCCCGGTGCCGATGCCCGCGGCGACGAGGGCGCGCTGCTGCTTGAGCGCCTTGCCGAGGAGCGCCCTAAACATGGGACGTCTCCTCCGGACCCGCCGGGTGGCGCAGCGCGGCGACGAGGATCTCCTCCAGCCCGAGTTCCTCGATCGTGACGTGCGTCGCGCCCAGCCCCTGCAGGCGGCGGGACAGCTCCGCCAGCGCCCCGTCCTCCCGCTCCTCGACGGTCACGACCAGCGTGCGGCCGTCGGCGCGCTGATCGAGCAGCCCGGGGAAGTGCGGCAGGTCGGGTGGATCCGACGCGAACACCGCGGCCAGCCGGCGGACGCGCCGCCTGAGCGCGTCGAGCGAGCCCTCCAGCCGGATCCGCCCCGCGTCGAGGTAGACCACCCGGTCGGCGACGCGCTCGAGATCGTGGATCAGGTGCGAGGCGTAGACGACCGCGCCCCCTTCGTCGTGGATCGCGGCCAGGATCCCCTCCAGCACCTCGCGCCGGACCAGCGGATCGAGCCCGGCCGTCGGGTCGTCGAGCAGCAGGATCTCGGGGCGCGCCCCGACCGCGAGCGCCAGCGCGACCTTGGCCTTGGTGCCGCGCGAGAGTGTGCGGATCTTCGCGCGGGGGTCGAGCGCCAGCCGCTCGACGAACTCGCCGGCACGGCGCGGGTCCCAGCGCGGCGCCAGCGCGGCCCCGAAGCGCAGGATCTCGCCGACCGTCATCCACGGGTAGAGCGCGCTCTCCTCGGACAGCAGCGCGACGCGCTCCCGCACGGCCAGGCCGTTCGCCGCCGGGTCGAGGCCCAGCACGCGGACCGTGCCGGAGTCGGGCCAGAGCACGCCGTTGGCCAGGCGCAGCGCGGTCGTCTTCCCGGCGCCGTTGCGGCCGACGAGCGCGACCACTTCGCCCGCCTCGATCGCCAGCGAGAACCGGTCGAGCGCGACGGTGCGGCGCCCGATCCCCCCGACGCCACCGAAGGAGCGCGTCACCTCGCGGAACTCGATCACGGGGGCGGTCATCGGTCGTCCTCCGGCGTGGTCTTCCCGGCCCGGGCCGCGGCCGCCTGCGCCCGGTCGCGCGCGCGTGCCGCGACGCGCCCGGCCAGCGCGGCGGCGGGGATGGCGAGCGCCTCGGACTCGTCCAGCAGCCGGTCGATCGCGGCGTCGAGCAGGGTCTCGCGCGATGCTCCGCCCGCCGCGAGCGCCTGCTCGGCGACGAAGGTCCCCTGCCCGACGCGCGTCCGGACGACCCCCTGCGACTCCAACTCCTGGACCGCGCGGGCGACCGTGTTCCGGTTGAGGCGAAGCTGGACGGCCAGGTCGCGGACCGGCGGAAGCCGGTCCCCCGGGCGCAGGGCGCCGATCGCGACGAGACGCCTAACTCCCTCTACCAGCTGGAGATAGAGAGGGGTGGGGAGCGCGGGGTCGAGGTCGAGGATCACGTGGAATGTCCTAATGTCATAGGACAATATGGACAATGAGCGGGAAAACGGCAAGTCCGCGGCGACCGGCCGGGACAGCGCGGCCGCGGCGGGACTCCCGTCCCACGCGGGGTTAGGATTCCCCGTCCCCGCGCCGCCCCGCGCGGGGTTCCGAAGGAGTCCGAGATGTCGATCAGGTACTGCGCGGCGCTCGCCCTGGCCGTGATGTCGCTCCTCGCGCCGCTCGCCGGCGCGCAGACGGCCGTTCCGGCCCCGTCCCACCCGTTCCACGTGACGGACCTCGTCTCGATGCAGCGGATCTCGGACCCCCAACTCTCGCCCGACGGGCGCCGGATCGTCTTCGTCGTGCGCAGCACCGACCTCGAGGCGAACCGCGGCCGGACCGACCTGTGGATCGTGGACGTCGACGGGACGAACCTGCGGCAACTCACCTCGCACGCCGAGAACGAGTCGAGCCCGCGCTGGGCGCCCGACGGGAAAGCGGTCTACTTCCTCGCGGGGCGCGGCGGCAGCGAGCAGGTCTGGCGCCTGCCGCTCGACGGCGGCGAGGCGGCCGCGGTGACCAGCCAGCCGCTCGACGTCGACTCCTTCCAGCTTTCGCCCGACGGTCGCACGCTGGCGCTCTCGATGCGGACCTGGGTCGACTGCGCCGACGCCGCCTGCACCGCGAAGCGCGACGCGGAGCGCGCCAAGAACAAGGCGACCGGCACGGTCTACGACTCGCTGATGGTCCGGCACTGGGACAGCTGGCTCGACGGCAAGCGCAACCACGTCTTCACCGTGCCGGTGGCCGGCGGGACCGCGGTCGACGTGATGAAGGGGATGAACACCGACTGCCCGGGCCGCCCGTTCGGCGGGGCCGAGGACTACGCCTTCACGCCGGACGGAAAGTCGCTGGTCATCACCGGCAAGACCGTCGGGGCCAACCCGGCCGAGGAGGCCTGGACCACCAACTACGACCTCTACCTGGTCCCCGTCGACGGCTCCGCGGCGCCGCGCAACCTGACCGCCGCGAACGCGGCGTGGGATGCGCGCCCGGTCTTCTCGCCCGACGGCCGGACCCTGGCCTACCTGGCGATGAGCAAGCCCGGCTACGAGGCCGACCGCTACCGGATCATGCTGCGCGGCTGGCCGGACGGGATGGCGCGCGAGCTGGCGCCGACCTGGGACCGCTCGCCCGCGGAGATCGTCTTCGCGCCCGACGGCAAGACGCTCTACGCCACGGCCGACAACCTGGGCCACCACTCGCTGTTCGCGATCGACGTCGCGAGCGGGAAGGCGAGCGAGCTGGTCAAGGACGGGAACTTCGGCGGCCTCGGCGCGGCGGCGGGGCTGGTCGTCGCGCACGGCGAGAGCTTCACGCTTCCGGCCGAGCTGTTCGTGCTCGAGCCGGGCGACAGCGGGCCGACGCAGATCACGCACTTCAACAAGGACCGGCTGGCCGCGGTCCGGATGGGCGGCGCGGAGCTGTTCAGCTTCACCGGCGCGGCGGGGCGCACGGTCTACGGCTGGATCGTCAAGCCGGTCGACTTCGTCCCGACGAAGAGCTACCCGGTCGCGTTCCTGATCCACGGCGGGCCGCAGGGCTCGTGGAACAACGACTTCCACTACCGCTGGAACCCGCAGACCTACGCCGGCGCGGGCTACGCCGTGATCATGATCGACTTCACCGGCTCGACCGGGTACGGCCAGGCCTTCACCGACGCGATCAAGGGGGACTGGGGCGGCGCGCCGCTGGTCGACCTGCAGAAGGGGCTCGAGGCCGCGCGCGCGAAGTACCCGTGGGTCTCGAAGACCCGGGGCTGCGCGCTGGGCGCGAGCTTCGGCGGCTACATGATCAACTGGATCGCGGGGGCCTGGCCCGACGGGTTCCAGTGCCTGGTCAGCCACTCGGGCACGCTCGACGAGGCCTTCGGCTACTTCGACACCGAGGAGCTGTGGTTCCCCGAGTACGACCACGGCGGTCTCCCCTGGGAGAAGCCGGACTACGCGAAGCACAACCCGGTCACGCTGATCAAGAACTGGAAGACGCCGATGCTGGTCGTCCACGGCAGCAAGGACTACCGGGTCGTCGTGACGCAGGGGATCGGTACCTTCAACGCCCTGCAGCGCAAGGGGATCCCGAGCCAGTTCCTGCACTTCCCGGACGAGAACCACTGGATCCTCAAGCCGGCCAACAGCATTCTCTGGCACGGGACCGTGATCGACTGGCTGAATCGCTGGACCGGGGAGGCGCTCCTGGCGGGCTCGGCGCTCGCGGCGGCGGCGGGCGAGCTGGTCGTCACGGTCGACCCGGCCGCGACCAAGGCCAGCTTCGTGCTGCGGGCCACGCTGCACAAGGCGGAGGGGCGGATCCCGCTCACGGCGGGGGAGATCCGCTTCGATCCCGCGACCGGCCGGGCCTCGGGGAAGCTCGTCTTCGACGCCACCAAGGCCACGACCGACAACGAGGGGCGCGACCGGAAGATGCACGAGGAGGTGCTCGAGAGCGCGAAGTACCCCGACGCGGTGTTCGTGCCTGAGAAGGTCGAGGGACCGTTCAACAACACCGGCGTCTCGAAGCTCAAGCTGATCGGGACGATCACGATCCACGGCGGGGCGCATCCGCTGACCGTCCCGCTCGACGTGCAGGCCACCGGGACCCAGGTCAGCGCGAAGGGCACGTTCCAGATCCCCTACGTCGCGTGGGGGATGAAGGACCCCAGCATGTTCGTGGTGCGCGCGGCGAAAGAGGTCGACGTGACGCTCGAGTCGGCCGGCTCGATCGCTCCGGCTCCGTGATCCGCGTGGCCGCGCCCCGCACCCCGCTCCTCGCCGCGCTCCTGCTGCTGCTTGCCGCCGGCGGGGCGTCCGCGTCCGGGCCCGCGCCCGTCGCGGTGGCGGTCCGGGCGCGCGCGGTCGCGCCGGGCGAGCCGATCCGGATCGTCGTCCGGGCGGACGAGCCGCTGGCCGAGCTGAGCGGCCGCTTCCTGGGCGCGGCGGTGTTCTTCGCGCGCGACGGCGCGGCGGGCGGGGAGGGCGCGACGGGCGGTGAGACCTGGTCGGGCTGGGCGGCCGTGCCGCTCGACCGGAAGGCGGGCGCGGCGACGATCGACCTCGCCGGCCGGACCGCGGCCGGCGCCGAGGTGGTGGGCGCGCACGCGGTGACGATCGAGAAGCGGGTCTTTCCGGAAGAGCGCCTGAAGGTCGAGCCGAAGTACGCCGAGCCGCCCAAGGAGGTCCAGGCGCGGATCGAGCGCGAGCGCCAGGAGCTGGGCGCGATCTACGCGCGGCGCCGCGCGGTGCCGCCTCCCGGCGCGGCGTTCGTCAAGCCGGTGCCGGGCGGCGCGACCGGGATCTTCGGCGCACGGCGCGCCTTCAACGGCAAGCCGCGCTCTCCCCACTCGGGAGTCGACCTCAAGGCGGCGACCGGCACGCCGGTGGTCGCGGCCGGGCCCGGCCTGGTCGTGCTGGCGAAGGACCTCTACTACTCCGGCCTGACCGTGATCCTGGACCACGGCGGCGGGATGTTCACGCTCTACGCGCACCTCTCGCGGATCGACGTCAAGGACGGCGCCGCGGTCGAGGCCGGCGCGCCGCTGGGGCTCTCGGGCGCGACCGGCCGCGTCACGGGGCCGCACCTGCACTGGGGCGGCAAGATCGGGAGCGAGCCCTTCGATCCGCGCGCCCTGCTCGACCCCACTCTGTTCGCAAACCGGGGACAGCTACCGTAAGTCGGTAAGACGGTCTATGCGGGGACAGCTACCGTAAGTCGGTAAGCCGCTGAATCCGGGAACAACCTGGCCCCGTTTCTCAGCGTATTGAGTACGCACCGGGCGCGGGAAGCCGACAACCGGGTTCAGGATGTCCCAATAATCCGTGACTTACCGACTTACGGTAGCTGTCCCCGGATAGCGCGGCTTACCGACTTACGGTAGCTGTCCCCGGTTTGCGGAGCGTGATGAGTTCCGAGAGCGGGGAGAGCCGATCGCGTCGCTCCGGCACCAGGCCTGCCGCGCGCCCCCAGTCCTCGATCTCGCCCGCGGTGTAGGTCGTCCCGCCCGCCGTCATCGCCAGCATGTTGACCGCGAAGAGCGCTGCCTCGGCCGGCCGGCTGCGGTCCTCCTCGACGGTCCGCTCGTGCACGACGAGGCGCCCGCCGGGCGCGATCCGCGCCGCGATCGCCGCGAACAGCGCGCGGTTTTTCGCGTCGTCCTCGGCGTGGACCACCTGCGAGAGGAAGACCAGGTCGAACGGCGGGAGCCCGCCGGGCGCGGGCTCCTCGTAGAAGTCCCACGCGACGAAGCGCACGCGCGCCGCGACGTCGCTCCCCGCCAGGATCGTCCGCGCCACCTCGAGCGTCAGCGGCAGGTCGACCAGGAACGGCTCGGCCTCCGGGAGCCGGCGCGCGAACTCGGCCAGGTAGTGGCCGGGGCCGCCGCCGAGGTCGGCGATCGTCCGCACGCCGTCGAGCGGGATCCGGTCGACGACCGCGCCCGCGTGCCGGTGCGAGACGGCGTACATCGCGCGGATGAAGTTCTCGTTGGCGGCCGGGTCGGTCAGGCCGTCGCGCAGGTCGTCGAGGAACGGGAGGGGACGCCCGCGGATCGTCTCCTCGAGGAAGGCCCAGCGGCGGAACAGCCGGTTGCGGTGCCGCAGCAGGCCGGGATAGTGCGACGGCGACGACTCCAGCAGGCGGTCCTCGTACCGAGGGACGTTGCGGTAGCGGTCCCCCTCCCGGGCGACCAGCCCCAGCGCGGCCAGCGCGTCGAGCAGCACCTCGACCGGGCGGGTCCGGGCGCCCAGCGCCGCCGCGGCCTCGGCGGCGGTGGCGCCCGCGCCCCGCAGCTGGTCGAACAGCCGCAGTTCGGCCGCGGCCAGCAGGATCTTTGCCTCCATGAACGCCGTGGCCAGCTGCTCGAGCCGGTCGACGGCGGCGTCGCGGGTCGGGATCTGCACGGCGCCTCCGGGCCCTCCCGTCTCCAGCGTAGCGGAAATCGGGGCCGAAGCGCCGATTCCCTCGCCGCCGCCGGGCGGGGTCCGCTACCCTAGCCGAGCGGGGGGCGTGCGCTTTCGATCCAGACGGTCCGGCGGGAGGCCCGGGTGGACCACGAACGGGAAGACGACCGGCTCTGGGAGCGCGACCGCGCGCTGCTGCAGGGTCTGCTCGACGCGATCCCCGACCTCGTCTTCTACAAGAACCTGCAGTTCCGGTACCTCGGCTGCAACGCGGCGTTCCTGCGCTACGCCGGGGTCACGCGCGAGGAACTGCTGGGGCGCGACGACTACGACCTCTTCACGCCGGACGACGCGACCTGGTACCGCTCGATCGACCGCCGCGTCGTCGAAACCGGCGAGCCGGCGGCCGTGGAGGAGTGGGTCCCGTTCCCGGACGGCACGCGCGCGCTCTACGAGACCGTCAAGTCGCTGGTCCGCGACGCCGAGGGGCGCCCGCTCTGCCTGATCGGCGTGTCCCGCGACATCACCGTGCGCAAGGAGGGGGAAGAGGCCACGCAGCGCCTCAACGAGACGCTCGAGCAGCGGGTCCAGGAGCGGACCGCCCAGCTGACGCAGACGATCGCCGACCTGGAGAACGAGATCCTCGAGCGGATCCACGTCGAGTCGGGCCTGCGGCTCGCGCAGCAGCAGCAGCGCGCACTGCTCGACAGCATCGCGGACCTGGCGTGGCTCAAGGACGCCGGCGGGCGGATCGTCGCGGTCAACCGGCCGATGGCGACCGCGGCCGGAATGACGCCCGAGGAGATGGTCGGAAGAACGGTGTTCGACCTCTTCCCACCGGAGACGGCCGAGCGCTACGACCGCGACGACCGCGAGGTGCTCGCGCTGCGCCGCCCCAAGCGGGTCGTCGAGAACCTCGTCGGCCGGGACGGGCGCGAGGGCTGGTACGAAACGATCAAGACCCCGATCTTCGACGAGCGCGGCGAGGTGGTCGGGACCGCCGGGGTGGCGCGCGAGGTCACCGGACGCGGCGACGCGGAGGATCTCCACCGCCAGTTCGCCGAGCAGCTGGAGGGGCTGGTCCGCGAGCGGACCGCGCACCTCGAGCGCGCCAACGCCGCCTTGATCGAGGAGATCCGGGCCCGCCGCAAACCGTAGGGGCCGGCGCCGGGCGCCGCGACGTTACGGGCGGCGCCGCGTGCCGCGTCGCTCCGGGGCGATCGCCGGCTCCGGTCCGCCCGACCAGGTCAGCCGCCAGGCCGCGCCGCGCCGCACGTGGCCGACCGCGGCGGGGCGGAAGCAGGCCAGGTTGGTCCCGGCCGCGCGCCGCACGCTAGGGTAGACGACGCCCAGCGCGCCGGCCTCGAGCAGCCGCTCCGCCAGCTTCTGCGAGGCGCGGTAGCTTCCTGGGTCGAGGCACCGGGCGAAGCGGGCGTCGCCGCGCAGGTCGTGGAACTCCCCGCTGAAGTCGGCGCGCAGCTCTTCATAGGTCACGCTGTCGTCGAAGCGCGCGATCTCGGCGTACTCCACCGCCTTGTGGAAGGCGACCTCGGCCAGCGCGGTCTCGACCTCGAACGCGCAGTACCAGGCCCCGCGATCAGGGCCGTTGAAGCGGCTCCCCTCGGGCCGGGCGTGAGTGAAGGCGGCGTTGACGAGCCGCCAGTTGGGGACGCCGAAGACCAGCTCGTCGACCCCGATCCCGGGAAGCAGACCGCACTGCGCGCGCAGCCGGTCGTTGGTCGCGGCCTCCAGCGCGAAGAGGTCGGCCAGGTGGGCGTCGCTCTCGGCGATCCCGGCCAGCACCGACTCCTCGCGCGCCGCGAAGCGCGACGGGACCAGGCGCACCGTGTCGGACTGCCGCAACTCGGCCGTGCGCGGGAGGGGAGCGCTCACACCCCGCCCCGCCGCGCGTCGAGCAGCCGCCGCACGGTCTGCATCGCGAGCAGGCCGCCGGCGGTCATGTAGTCCAGCGGCGTCCGGCCGCCGAAGATCGCGTTGCGGTTGGGAAGGGTCACCCACGCGTCGGCCAGCGCGTCGCCGTACAGCACGTGCAGCGCCTTGTAGATCCCGACCAGGTAGGAGATGCGCGTGATCTGGTCGACGTCCAGCAGGCGGTCGGGACGCTTCTTCCACTCGTAGTAGGCGCTGCTCGAGACGCCGCCGAGCAGCGTGCGCGCGTCCTCGTCGCGCAGCGACCAGCGCTCGGCGAGGCGGAAGAAACCGGCCAGCGCCGAGCGGGACAGGCGCCGGCGCTCCTCGCGCGACGACAGGTCGACCAGCGGGGTGGGCTCGAAGCGGCTGGCGGGGTAGGCGAGCGGACGGGAGGGCATCGCGCGTCTCCGGTTACGGAGTCATGATACTCCGAAACGGGAGATCCGCTACCGGGCCCGCCGGGCGCCGCGGGAGCCTCCCCGCACCCGGCGGGCCGGATCGGCGGCCGCTCCGCCGGGTGCTAGTCTGGCGTCTGCCCGCGCAGGGGGCCGGGAGAACGACGACCATGACCAGCAGACCAGGACGCCGCGCCCTGTTCGCGGCAGCGCTCCTCGCCGCGGTGGCCCAGGCCGCCGCCGGAGCAGCCACCCCGCCCGCCCCGCGCGTCCCCGCCGGCGAGGAGGTCGCCGTCGTCAGCACCCCGCACGGCGAGATCGTCTGGCGCTTCTTCCCGGAGGCTGCGCCGCAGCACGTCGCCTACGTCAAGAAGCTGATCGCGGCCGGGTTCTACGACGGCACGACCTTTCACCGCGTGATCCCGCACTTCGTCGCCCAGGGGGGCGACCCGAACTCGAAGAACGACGACCGCACCGACGACGGCGAGGGCGAGGGCGACATCCGGCTGAAGGCGGAGTTCAGCAGCACGCTGCACTACCGGCCGGGGACGGTCGGGATGGCGCGCGACACCGA
>JALOKP010000083.1 GCA_025456425.1 Acidobacteriota bacterium
CTGGACCATCGCGCCGAGCTGGTCGAGCTGGTGCTCGAAGTGCCTTTCCATCGATCCGGTCATCGTCTCGTCCTCGGAGGAGGCTCGGGCAGGAGCGGGGCCCCCGGTCGGCGCGGGCGCTAGCCGAAGCGCCCGGTGATGTAGTCTTCGGTCTGCTTCCGCATCGGATTCAGGAACAGCCTCTCGGTCCGGCCGTACTCGATCATCCTCCCAAGGTACATGAAGGCCGTCAGGTCGGAGACGCGCGAAGCCTGCTGCATGTTGTGGGTCACGATCACCAGCGTGTAGCGGTCCTTCAACTCCTGCATCAGCTCCTCGATCCGCGCCGTCGCGATCGGATCGAGCGCCGAGCAGGGCTCGTCGAGCAGGATCACTTCCGGTTCGACGGCGATCGCCCGCGCGATGCAGAGCCGCTGCTGCTGGCCGCCGGACATTCCCAGTGCACTCTCGCCGAGGCGGTCCTTGACCTCGTCCCAGAGCGCGGCGCCGCGCAGGCTGCGCTCGACCGCCTCGTCGAGGTCCGACTTGCTCCTGACGCCGTGGATCCGCAGGCCGTAGGCGATGTTCTCGTAGACCGATTTCGGAAACGGGTTCGATTTCTGGAACACCATCCCGATCTTCTTGCGCAGGCCGTTGACCTCGAGCCGGGGGTCGAAGATGTTCCCGCCCTCGAAGTCGATCGAGCCCTCGGTCCGCACGCCGTCGACCAGGTCGTTCATCCGGTTGAAGCAGCGCAGGAGCGTGGACTTGCCGCAGCCCGAGGGGCCGATGAAGGCCGTGATCCGGTGCCGCGGGATCTTCATCGAGACGTCGTAGAGCGCCTGCTTCTCGCCGTACCAGAGCGAGAGGCGCTCGACCGTCAGCACGGGGTCGGCCACCTCCGGGTTCAGGGCCGGGTCCTGGGCGGGATCGAGCGTTCCGGTCGCGGGGGTCTCGGGGGTCAGGCTCATCGGGTCCGGCTCCGGTCGCGGCAGCTGGGGAACGAGTTCGGCTTCGGCCGACATGGTAGTCGTCTCCGGGCTCGGGCGCTCAGACCGCGCTCGTCGCGTAGCGCCGCCGCAGCCGGTTGCGGATCGCGATGGCCGCCAGGTTCATGACCATCACGACCGCCACCAGCAGCAGCGCCGTGGCGAAGACCAGCGGCTTGGTCGCTTCGACGTTCGGGCTCTGGAACCCGACGTCGTAGATGTGGAACCCCAGGTGCATGAACTTCCGCTCGAGGTGGACGAACGGGGCCAGCCCGTCCACGGGCAGTTCGGGCGCCAGCTTCACCATCCCCACGATCATCAGCGGCGCCACCTCGCCGGCGGCGCGGGCCATCGCAAGGATAAGCCCGGTCAGGATCCCGGGCGCGGCCGCCGGGACGACGACCCGCCAGGTCGTCTCGAAGCGGGTCGCCCCGAGCGCCATCGAACCCTCCCGCGCCGCCCGGGGCACGGCGGCCAGCCCCTCCTCCGCCGCCACGATCACCACCGGCACGGTCAGCAGGGCCAGCGTGAGGCTGGCCCAGAGGATCCCGCCGGTGCCGAACGTCGGCGTCGGCAGGGCCTCGGGGAAGAACAGCCGGTCCAGCGAGCCGCCGAGCAGGTAGACGAAGAACCCCAGCCCGAACATCCCGAACACGATCGAGGGGACCCCCGCCAGGTTGTTGACCGCGATCCGCACCGCGCGGACGAGCGGTCCCTGCCGGGCGTACTCGCGCAGGTAGACCGCGGCCAGGACCCCGAACGGCGAGACGAAGACGGTCATGATGAAGACCATCATCACGGTGCCGAAGATCGCCGGGAAGATCCCACCCTCCGTGTTCGACTCCCGCGGCTCGCCGCTCACGAATTCCCAGAGGCGGGAGCCGTACAGGGCGAGCTTGCCCCCCAGCCCGAGCTCGTTGGGCCGAACCGCCCGGACCACGGCGCCGACGGGCAGCTCCTTGCTCGTTCCGTCCGCGGCCTCGACGACCAGCACCTCGCGGCTCCAGGCCTCGCGCAGCGCGGTCAGCTCGGCGGCGCGGGTCTCGAACTGCTGCCGCAGGGCCGCCAGCTCGGCGTCGATCGCCTGTTCGGCCGATACCCGTTCGGCCTCGGCCAGGCCCTTCACCCCCGCGCCCCGGCGCTGGCGCTCGAGCGCCTGGATCCGGCGGTTGATCGTCCCGATCGGCCCGCGCTCGAGGGCACGGATCGCCGCGAACTCGCGCTCCTTCGCGGGTTGCAGCTCATGGAAGGCGCGCCAGGTCGCGTCGCTCCCGGCGGCCAGCTCGCGGTCGCCCACCCGCAGGGCCGCGAGGCGCCCGTAGAAGTTCCCCCACTCGCGGCGCTCGAGCAGCACGGCGTCGGCGGGGTAGGTCACGCTCCGGACCTCCCGGTCGTCGATCCAGGTGAAATCGGCGCCGGTCAGGTCGCGGTTTCCGCCCTTGAGCTGCAGCCGCTCGATCGTCTCGGCGGGGCCGGTTGTCTCGCGCTGGACCGTCGCCGTCTCCCGGACGTGGATCTCACCCATCGCCCGCCTGCCGTCGGCCAGTTCCAGCTCGGCGATCGGTCGGGGCCAGAAGCTCGCGAGCCCATTCACGGCCAGCAGCACGACCAGACCGATCACCAGCAGCAGCGACAGCGCGAGCGCGCCGCCCGCGAGCGCGACCAGGTGGTCCCCCAGCAAGTCCTTCCTGGCGGAGATCCTCTTCACCGCGCGTCCCTCACAGGTTGGCGAAGCGGCGCCGCAGGTTCTGGCGCACGATCTCGGCCACGGTGTTGACCGCAAAGGTCAGCGCGAACAGCAGCAGCCCGGCGAGGAAGAGCGTGCGGTAGAGCGTTCCCCCCTGCGGCGCCTCGGGGATCTCGACCGCGATGTTGGCCGACAGCGTGCGGAAGCCGTTGAACGGGCTCCAGTCCATGATCGGCGTGTTGCCGGTCGCCATCAGCACGATCATCGTCTCGCCGACCGCGCGCCCGAAGCCGATCATGACCGCGGAGAAGATCCCCGCGCTGGCGGTCGGGAGCACGACCTTCAGGACCGTCTGCCAGCGGCTGGCGCCCAGGGCGAGCGACCCCGCGACCAGGCTCTGCGGCACGTTGGAGAACGCCTCCTCGGCCACCGAGAAGATGATCGGGATCACCGCGAAACCCATCGCCAGCCCGACCACGACCGCGTTGCGCTGGTCGTAGGCCAGGCCGGTCGCCTCGAGCAGCCAGCTCTGGAACCGTCCGCCGAAGGCCAGGCGCTCGACGAGCGGCCCGAGCTGGAACGACAGCCAGGCGCCGAAGGCGAGGAACAGGATCGCCGCCAGCGCCTCGCTCCCCGCGGGAAAGCGCCCGCGGACCCTCGCCGGAAGCGCGCGCCAGGCCGCACCGGCAAGCAACGCCATCAGCGGCAGAACGACCAGCAACAGGAGCAGGCCCGGGAAGGCCCGGTCGAGCCGCGGCGCCAGCCAGAGGCCCGCGATGAAGCCGAGCACGACGGAAGGCAGGGCGGCCATGATCTCGACCGCCGGCTTGACGAAGCGCTTGAGCGAGTGGTGCATGAACTGCGAGGTGTACATCGCGCCGAAGACGGCGAGCGGGATCGCGAGGATCAGCGAGTACAGCGTCCCCTTGAGCGTGCCGGCCAGGAGCGGCGTCAGCGAGAGCTTGGGCTCGAAGTCGTCGGTCCCGCTGCTTGACTGCCAGGTGAAGCGCGGCGCCTCGTAGCCCTCGTACCAGACCTTCGAGAACAGCGCCTCGAGGCTGACCTCGGGGTGCGGGTTGTCGACCAGCAGCTCGGCCACCTGCCCGGGCCCGGCCACGAACAGCGCGTCGGCCTTCGGCGCGTAGTGGATCGAGCCGGCGCCGGCGACGGGCGCGCGGCCGGTCCAGAGGGTGCGGTGCGAGGTCGAGTAGTAGAGTCCCAGCCCACCGGCGCCGTCGAGGGCGAAGAACCCCTTGTCGCGCG
The DNA here is from genome assembly GCA_025456425.1 of Acidobacteriota bacterium. Lineage (GTDB taxonomy): Bacteria > Acidobacteriota > Polarisedimenticolia > J045 > J045 > JALOKP01. The sequence continues at coordinate 3,919 of JALOKP010000083.1, forward strand.
GGGACGGCGTGATGGCGACGATCGGGCCGCCCTGCGCCGGGAAGTCCCGGATCCGCGTGAGCACGAAGTCCTGCCCCTCGCGCCGCACCGGGAACCAGACGCTGAGCGAGCCGTCCCGATGACCGACCACTAGCGAGCGGTGCCCGGTGAGCAGGCTGAGCGCGGTGACGGGGCTGCCGCCGGCCGGGACCGCCTGCGGCGCGGCCGGGGCGCCCTCTCCCAGGCGCCACCAGAGCAGCTGCCCGTCCACCGACCCGCCGTAGGCGTTGCGGCCGTCGGCGTCGACCGCCAGCGCGGTGAGCGGCGCGGGGAGCGGCGCGAGCACGCGCTCGGTGCTCTCGGTCCGCTCGCCCGAGAACTCGTTCTCCTGAACGCTGCGCCGCACGATCGCCAGGCCGTCCGCGACCGGGGCGACAGCGATCGACCCGCCGTCCGCCCCGGCGGCGCCGGCGAACACGGGCACCGGACCGCCCGCCGGGTCGACCGCGAGTTCCGCGCCCCCGGCGATCTCGACCGCGGTCCGACGCGCGCCGTCGACGAACGCGGCGGAGAAGCGGACCGGCTCCACCAGCACGCGCCCGTCCGCGGTCCCGGCGACGAACGCTGCGCTCCCCGGCGCGACCTGCACCGCCGTCAGGCGCGGCGGCGCCCCGTCGGGCCCCGTGGCCACCACGGGCTGCTCGAGTTCCAGCGCCCCGTCGGCCAGCCGGACGACGCGCAGCCGTCCGTCCAGGCCGAGGTGCGCGACGAGGCTGCGGTACTCGTCGGCGACGATCGCTCCGGCCGGCAGCGTGGCGACGCGCGGCGCGGTCGACGGTTGGACGCGCGCGCCGCGCAGCAGCGGCAGGGTCTCGAACAGGATGAAGACCATGATCGCGAGGATGCTCGCGATCACCGCCATCCCGCCCGCGACGACGCCCCAGGTGCCGAGACGGTCGACGAGCAGCCTCGCGCGGGAGGTCTGGCCGGCCGTGCGCAGCGCACGAGGCGCCGCGCGCGGCCGGTCGGGGAGCATGTCCGGGGCAGCGGCCATCGCTCGTCCAATCGGAAGGCGGAACGGGTCAGTCGAGCTTCTTGAGTTCCTCGGCCACCATCTTCGCCGACATCGGCAGGTAGCCGTCCTTGACGACGACCTCCTGGCCGGCGCGCGTCAGCGCGTAGGTCAGGAACTGCTTGACGGTCGGGTCGAGCGGCTCGCCCGGCTTGCGGTTGACGTAGACGTACAGGAAGCGCGAGAGCGGGTACTTCCCCGCCAGCACGTTCTCGAACTCGTCGTTGATGAAGGGCTCGCCCGGCTTCGCCGCCAGGGCCAGCGCCTTGACGCCGGACGTCTTGTAGCCGATCCCGCTGTAGCCGATCCCGTACAGGTCCTTCTCGATCCCCTGCACGACCGACGCCGAGCCCGGCTGCTCCTTGACCGTGTCCTTGTAGTCGCCCTTGCAGAGCGCGTGCTCCTTGAAGTAGCCGTAGGTACCGGAGGCCGAGTTGCGGCCGTAGAGGCTGACCGGCTTGTCGGCCCAGGTCCCGGTCAGGCCGAGTTCGCCCCAGGTCCTGACCTCCGCGGCCGCGCCGCAGGTCCGGTTCTTCGAGAAGATCGCGTCGACCTGCTGCAGCGTGAGCTGGTTGAGCGGGTTGTCCTTGTTGACGAAGACGGCGAGGCCGTCGATCGCGACCCGGATCCCGAGTGGCTTGTAGCCGAACTTCTTCTCGAACTCGTCGATCTCCGAGGCCTTCATCGTGCGGCTCATCGGGCCGAACTGGGCGGTCCCGGAGATCAGCGCCGGCGGCGCGGTCGACGAGCCCTTGCCTTCGACCTGGACCTTGACGTTGGGGTAGATCCCGCCGAACCCCTCGGCCCATAACGTCATCAGGTTGTTCATCGTGTCCGAGCCGACCGAGCTCAGGTTGCCGGCCACGCCGGACGTCTTCGAGTAGACCGGGACGTTCGGGTCCACCTTCACCGCCTGGGCCAGCGCCAGTCCGGTGACCGTCAGGGCCATGAGGGCAGTCAACACCCTGCGGAACATCGCCTTCATCGTCGATCTCCTTACACCGTGCCGGAGGGTTCGGCCCTCCAGGAGCGCGATTGTGCGGGGAGCCTGCGACAGCCCTGAGTCGCCCGGGTGACAGGGATGTGACAGCTCTCAGGGGCCGTTATCGGTCAGCGACTTGCGTCGCAACCACGGGGCCCGGACCGGCCCCGGCCCGGAGCCGGCCGTCACACCCGTTTCACGCGCCTGTCACCTGCCGCGCCGGGGTGCGCGTCCCCTCTGCGGTGGGCCACCGGCCGCCCGGCGCCTACAATGCCGGGTCCCCGCCGCGGAGCGCCCGATGCCGTCTTCGTTTCCTGAGCTCCTCGCCGCCGCGCGCACGCAGGCCGGTGACGATCTGCTCTCCCTGTCCCGGCGCGGCCCGGTGCTGGTGACCTTCCTGCGCCACCTGGGCTGCACCTTCTGCCGCGAGGCGCTGGCGGCGCTCGGCGCGCGGCGCGCCACGATCGAGTCGGACGGGACGCGGCTCGCCTTCGTCCACATGTCGACCGAGGACCGGGCGCGGTCGCTCTTCGAGCGCCACGGGCTGGGGGACGCCGCGCGGGTGGCCGACCCCGGACAGGGCCTCTACCGGGCCTTCGGTCTGGAGCGGGGCGGCCTGCTGCAGCTCGCCGGGCCGAGGATCGTCTTCCGCGGGATCGGCGGGCTGCTGCGCGGGCACGGCCTCGGCCGCGTGGCGGGCGACCCGCGGCAGCTCGCAGGGGTGTTCCTGCTCCGGGACGGGCGGGTGGTCCACGCCTTCCGCCACGCGTCGGCGGCGGACCGGCCTGACTACGAGGAACTCGCGCGCGAGATCGGCCGCTAGATCCGAGGGGCGGCGGCCTCGACCGCCGCCCGGCCGTCGTTCAGTCGCCCTTGAAGTGGACGACCACCGTGATCTCCGACTCCACCGCGCGGTCGCCGAGCGTTGCCGGGCGGTAGCGCCACTGCCGCACCGCGGCTGCGGCCGCCTTGCCGAAGCCGACCGCGGGCTTCGGCTCGGAGAGCACGGTCACCGCACCCACGCTGCCGTCGGCGCGTACCTTGACCTGCAGCTTCACCTGCCCGGTCATCTTCATCTGCCGCGCGGCCGGGGGGAAGGCCGGGGCCACCCGCGTCGAGGGGATCAGCTCGGGGCCCGTGTAGCGGGCCGCCGCCGCGTTTCGCACCGAATCGACGGCGGGGATCGTCCCGTCGGGCGCGACGTCGGGGATGAACTCCGCTTCCGGTTCGGGGACCGGCGCGGGCTCCGGACGGGTCGGCGCGTCGAGCGGCGCGGCCGCGGCCGTAGGATCGGCAGTCGCCGGCGCCGCCACGGTCGGCGGGAGGGCCGGCGCGGGGCGGGAGGGATCGACCTCGGGCGGCGGGACCGCGGCAGCGCGCCCGAGGGGGGGATCGGCCGGCGACTGGGGGGTGGGACGCACGGGTTCCGCCTTGGCGGGCGCGGGCGGCGGCGCGATCGTCGCGGTCTCCTTCCGGGCCGTTCCCGCGGGCGCGGCGGGCATGGATTCCGCGCCGTCCGCGGCCGGCGCCGGGGTCGGCTCGGCCGCCCCGGGCTCGACCGGACCGGAGACGCCCGGGGCCGGGACGACCGGGCCCGGGCCGCCGCCGGTGCGGGGCCCTTGGAAGTACACGAAGCCGGCTCCCACCGCGATCAGCGCGACGGCAGCCGTGATCGCGAGCGGCCGCTTCAGGTTCGAACTCGAGGGGGACGCGATCGGCTCGGGGAGAGCCGGCGCGGGCGGCGCCGGGCCTGTCGCCTGGGCCGGTGCAGTGGCGATGCGGGGCGGCGCGACGGGTGGGGTGACCGTCGCACGGACAGATCCGGCCGCCGCGGGGCGCGAGGGGACGGGGGGCGCCGGCACGGAGCGCGAGGGGGCGACGGCCGGGCCGGTCGGCGCGGTCGGACCGGTTGGCGCGGTCAGGCCGGACGGTCGGAGCTCGACCGGGCCCGCGGCGGGCGCGGGGGCTGGCGGCGTGGGGGCGGACTTCGGCGGAGCGGCCGCCACCCTTGCGACGGGGACCGCGCCGCGCGCAGCCTCGGCCGGCACGGACCGCGGCGCATCGAGCACCGCGGCTCCGACTCCGCTGGACCGGACGGCGGCCGTGGCAGACGGGGCGGCGGCGGGGCGGGCCGGGGCCGGAGCAGGCGGCGGGGAGGGCGGCGCGGCGGCGGACCCGGAGGGCGCGTCCCCCTCCGCGAACCACTTCGCGAACATCTGGTCCACCATGTTCTCGAGTTCGTTCTCGGCCGGTGGCGGGGTCCGGTGGGCCGAGGTCGTGGTCGCGGCAGCAGGGGCCGCGGGCGCGGTGGTCCGGAGCGCCGCGGCCGGCGCGCTCCTCCCCGCGGGGTTCGTCGCAGCGCGGTTGAGCGCCCGCTCGGCGGCCGCCAGCAACAGGCGGTCGTCCTGCGGCCGCTCGAGGAAGAGCTCAGCGCCGGTGTCGCGCGCAAACGCCTTCCAGCGGGCGCCGCGCAGCGAGCGCGACGCGAGGATCATCGGGACCGGCCCCCCGGCCGCAAGCCGCTCGGCCACCTCGGCGCACAGCCGCATCCCCTCCGTCTCGTCCGGGCGGGCCGGGTCGATCACGACCAGGGCGGGCGGTCCGGCCGTCAGCGCGCGGTCGAGTTCCGCGCGGTTGCGAGCCAGCGTGAACGGGATCCCGCGGGTGGCCAGCAGGGCGCCGGTCAGTTCGGCTGCGACGGGATCGAAGTCGATCAGGAGAATGCGCTTGTCCAAGGTGACCTCGGGTCATGCCCCATCGGAGAAGCTAGGTCGCGGGAGTGCGTCGATCAACGCGGCCGTTCAGGGCCGGCCGGGCTCCCGACGGGGAGGCCGAGCGACGAGTCGGCCCCCCCCAGGGGCGCCGGCGCGACGGGCCGGCCCCCGGGGACGGGAGGGCGGCCCCCGCTACTGGCTCTGCTCGAAGCGGATGACCTCGATCAGCGAGTCGGCCGGGGCTCCGACCCCGAGGCGCTTGGCCGCCTCGGCCTGGGCCATCGCCTCGCCGTAGCGCTTGAGGCGCAGCAGCGTCTCGCCGTAGGCGAGGTGCGCGTTGGCGTCCGAGTCGCGGATCTCGACCGCGCGCTTGAGTTGAGCCGCGGCCTCCTCGTAGCGGCCGACCGCGTAGAGGTGGTTGCCGAGGATGAAGCGGATGTCGCCGTCGCCGGGGCGGAGCTCCATGGCCCGCGTCCAGTACTCGATCGCGCGCAGGGTCTGCCCCATCGCCTCCATGACGCGCGCCAGACGCATCTGCACCTGCGCGTTGTCGGGGCTTTTCTCCGCGGCCTGCTGCATGTTGACCAGCCCCTCCGGGATGTTCCCCTTGCTGTAGAGGAACAGCCCCAGGTTGAGCTGCGCGCCGCCGTTGGAAGGGTCGAGCCTCACCGCCTCGCGCAGGTACTCCTCGGCCTCCTGGCTCGAGCCCTGGCGCCAGCGGATCGATCCTGCCGTGAAGTAGGCCTCTGCCTTGACCCGGGGGGGCGCAAGCGGCGAGCGGGCCGCGCGCAGCGCCACGTCGGCTGCCTCGGCGTCGCGCTTCGCGGCGGTCAGCCCCTTCGCGTAGAGCAGCAGCACGGTCGGGTCGTCGGGGGCCAGGCCCGAGGCCCGCACCAGCGCCGCCAGCCCTTCGTCGACCTTTCCGGTCCGCACCAGTGCGAGCCCGTAGTGGCCCTGCGCGGCGGCGTCCCCGGGCCGCGCCTTCGCCTCCGCCTCGAGCTTCGCGAGGTCGGGGCGGGTCTCCGCCGCCCCCGGCACGGCACCGCCGATGGCAGCCGGCTCCTGCGCCGGTGCGGCCGGCGCGAGGCCCAGCGCCAGCGTCAGCGCCAGCGCGGACGGCGCGCGGTGCCTCACGCCCCCTCCCGCGCGCGAGCGCCCGCCAGCCGCACCAGGCCGTGGTGCTCGAGCCGCTTGTAGAGGTTCGAGCGCGGCGTTCCGATCGCCTGTGCCGTCCGCGTGATGTTCCAACCGTTCTCCTCCAGGCGCGCCAGGAGATAGTCGCGCTCCGAGCGCTCCTTGAACTCGCGCAGCGTCGGGGCGCCCAGCCAGCTGCCGGACGGCGCGGCGGCCGTCGGGTCGGCGCCGGGCAGGTCGTCGAGTTCGACCGTCTCCCCCGGGGCCAGGATCAGGGCGCGCTCGATCACGTTCGACAGTTCGCGCACGTTGCCCGGCCACGGCCGGGCGGCCAGCGCCGCCAACGCCGCCGGGGAGAAGCGCCGCGGACGGAAGTTGTTGTCCTCCACCACCCGCTGCGCAAGCTGCTGGACCAGTTGCGGGATGTCCTCGCGCCGTTCGCGCAGCGGCGGGATCGGAATCGGCAGGACCGAGAGCCGGTAGTACAGGTCCTCGCGGAAGCGGCCGGCCGCGATCTCGGTCCGCAGGTCCTTGTTCGTTGCGGCGATCACCCGGACGTCGACGCGCACCGGCGCCCCGGAACCGAGCGGCTCGATCTCGCCCTCCTGCAGCGCCCGCAGCACCTTGGCCTGCGTGCGCAGCGACATGTCGCCGATCTCGTCGAGGAGGATCGTTCCGCCGTGGGCCCGGGCGAAGCGTCCCTTCTGGCGCGCGGTGGCGCCGGTGAACGAGCCCTTCTCGTGGCCGAACAGCTCGGACTCGATCAGATCGTCGGGGATCGCGGCGCAGTTGACCTTGATGAACGGAGCGTCGGCCCGTGAGGAGACCCGGTGGATCGCCCGCGCGACGAGTTCCTTCCCGGTGCCCGACTCTCCGGTGATCAGCACGGTCGCCTGGGCCGGCCCGGCGCGGGCGATCAGTTCGCGCACCCGCAGCATCGCGGGCGAGTCGCCCACCAGTCGGTAGCGGTCCTCCTCGTCGCGGCGCTGCGAGGCGGCCTCCTCGCGCAGGTGGGCCCGCTCGAGCAGCCCGGCGATGCGAGCCAGGACCACGTCCCGCTCGAGCGGCTTCTCCAGGAAGTCCTGCGCGCCAAGCCGCAGCGCGGAGACCGCGGTCTCGATCGTGCCGTGGCCGGAGACCATCAGGACCGGCAGGGCCGGGTGCAGCGCGCGGATCCGCTCCAGCGCCTCGAGCCCGCTCATCCCCTTCATCCGGACGTCGAGCAGCGCGGCTTCGGCGTGCGCGCGGGAGAGGACCGAGAGCGCGTCCTCCCCGCTCGACGCCTCGAGGACCCGGTACCCCTCGTACTCGAGGATCATCCGCAGAGCGTCGCGGATGGCGGCCTCGTCGTCGACGACGAGGATCGCGGCACCGGGGTACCTCGAGGCCACGACCGTCACTTCTTCGCGGCGGGCGCGCGGAAGAAGATCAGGCCCTGGTCGCCGCCGTCGGTCGTACGGACGATCACGCGCACGACGTCACCTGGCTTGATTCCCTGCACAACGGTCCGGAAGTCGGCCACGGTCGGAGTCGGCTTGCCGTTGACGTCGGTGATCACCGCTCCGGGGCGCAGCCCCTCGCGGTAGGCGTTGGAGGTCGGGTCGACTTCGGTGACCAGCACGCCACGGACCCCGCGCTTCTCGAGCGGCTCGCGCATCTCGGGCCGCACCGGCCGGACCGTAATCCCGAGGCTGGTCTCGCTCTCGGCCTCCCTGGGCGCGGGTGTGGGCACGGCGCGGCCCTCCTCCTCTTCCAGCCCGATCCGCCGCTCCGCCAGCGTCACGTTGAAGGCCAGCTTCTGTCCCGTCTTGGCCTGCGTGTCGTAGCGCCAGACGTCGAGCCGCACGGTGTCGCCCGGCCGCTTCGCGCTGATCGCGTTGACCAGCTCGGTGCTGTTCGAGATCGGCCGCCCGTCGACCGCGAGGATGACGTCCGCCTGCTGGACACCGGCCTTGGCGGCGGGCGTGTCCGGGTCGACTCGCTGCACTACGGCACCCTTGTTGTCGGGGAGGCCGTTGAAGCTGGCCCCGTCCGCCGAGAGCGGGCCGACCGAGACGCCGAGGTACCCGCGGCGCACCGTCCCTGTCGAGACCAGCTGGTCCAGCGAGCGCCGGGCGGCGTCGATCGGCAGCGCGAAGCCGATCCCCTCGATCAGCCCTTCGCGTCCGCGGAACGGGTTGCCGCCGTTGCGGACGATCGCGGTGTTGATCCCGATCACCTCGCCGCGCGCGTTGAGCAGCGGACCGCCCGAGTTGCCGAAATTGATCGCGGCGTCGGTCTGGATGTAGTCGCCCAGTTCCGCGGCGTCGAAGCCGAGCCGCCGGCCCTTGCCGCTGACGACGCCGGCGGTGACGCTGTTGCGGTACATGATCGGGTTGCCGATCGCGAGGACCCACTCGCCGACGCGCAGCGCGTCGGAGCTGCCCAGCGGGAGCGCCGCCACCGGCTGGTCGGACTCGATCTTGATCACGGCCAGGTCGAGGTACGGGTCGACGCCGACCAGCTTGGCGTCGAACTCGCGGTCGTCGGAGGTGCGAACCCGCAGTTCCTCGGCCTTCTCGACGACGTGGCGGTTGGTCATGATGTAACCGTCGGTCGTGAAGAAGAAGCCGGAACCGCCCGACTGCTGCGGGCGCGAGCGCGGCGGCGGCTCACCGTCGGGATCTTCTTCCGGCTGCTGTTCCTCGTCGAAGAACCGGCGGAAGAGCGGGTTGTCCCGGAACATTTCGTGCGGGTCCTGCTGGTCGCTGACGTACGTGGTCGAGGCGATCTGCACGACCGAGGGGATGGCTCGCTCCGCCAGGTCGGCGAACGACGGGGGCGCGACGGCCGCCGCCGGAGGCGGGGGCGGCGCCAGCTTGAGCTGGGAGGAGTCGATGCTGGCCGGAGCGAGTGCGGCCGCTCCCGCGCCGGAGCCGGTGCCCGCGCCCGCCCGGGGAGCGACCGTCGCGACCAGGGCGCCGAGCCCGACCGCCGCGGAAAGCATCACAGTCATGCCGAAGAAACCCGTCGACTTCATGCCCAACCTCCGGGACCCCTGGGGCCCGTCATCCGGCTCCCCGCCGCGGGGAGCCTGAGAGATTGCGCCGAGGCGCGCCGGGCCGCCAATCGCGCCCGACCGGCCCCCGGCCCGCGCCCGGGGTCAGTCCCAGAGCGCGTCGTTGCCCGCGACCGGGAACCCCTCCACGCGGTACTGCTTGATCTTGCGCTGCAGCGTGCGCAGCCCGATTCCCAGCATCTCGGCGGCCTGGGTCCGGTTGCCGCCGGTCAGGTCGAGCGTGCGCAGGATCACCTCGCGCTCGATCTCCTCCATCCGTCGTCCGACCATCGCGGCCGCGCTCCCGGGCGCGTCGGCGCCGGACGCCGCCGGGGCGGCGGAGACGGCGGCCCGGCGCAGTTCCTCCGGGAGCTGACCCGGCCCGACCTCCTCGCCCGGATGAAGAATGACGATCGACTCCATCAGGTTCCGCAGCTCGCGCACGTTCCCGGGCCAGGGGGCGCGCTTGAGCAGCTGCGCCGCGTCGGCCGTGAGGGCCGGGACCGCGCGGTCGTTCTCGCGCGCGAAGCGCTCCAGGAAGGCCGCCGCGATCAGCGGGATGTCGTCCCGCCGCTCTCGCAGCGCGGGGACGGCCAGGGTGACGACCGCCAGCCGGTAGAACAGGTCCTGCCGGAACTCGCCGCGGTCGGCCATCTGGTCCAGGTCGCGGTTGGTCGCGGCCAGCACGCGGACGTCGACCCGGACCTCTTCCGTGCCGCCGACCCGCATGAAGCGCTGCGATTCCAGCGCGCGCAGCAGCTTGACCTGAAGCGTCAACGGCAGTTCCCCGATCTCGTCGAGGAACAGCGTCCCCCCGTGGGCCAGCTCGAACTTCCCGGGTTTGCGGAGCTGCGCGCCGGTGAACGCGCCGCGCTCGTGGCCGAACAGCTCGGACTCCATGATCTCGTGCGGAATCGCCGCGCAGTCGACCGGCAGGAAGGTCTGGCGGGCGCGCGGCGAGAGCCGGTGGATCGCCCGCGCGACCAGCTCCTTGCCGGTTCCCGACTCACCCAGGATCAGCACCGACGAGCGCGCGGGCGCGACCTGCTGCAGCTTGCGGAACATCTCGACCATCGCCGG
>JALOKP010000195.1 GCA_025456425.1 Acidobacteriota bacterium
CACGAAGGTCGTGCCGTGGTCGCGGTAGGCGCGGGCGATCGCGTTGCGGAGCTTCTCCGGGTTGTCGCGCCCCGGCTCCTCGGCCAGGATCGCGCCGACCGTGCGGAGCTCGCCGGCGACCCCCTGCGCGGCCCGCAGCGCGAGCAGCCGCTCGAAGGCCGGGCGCAGCTCTTCCGTCGTGACGATCAGGTACGGGATGTCGGCGTCGCGGCCGGAGTCGGGCGCGCCGGACAGGTAGGCCGCCTCCGGGTTCGCGGTGAAGCGCGCCAGCGCGGCGAGATCGCGCGGCAGGCCGCGCGGCGCGGGCGCGACCGCCGCGCGCGCCGCGGGCACGGGCCGCAGCGGCAGCCGCAGCTCCAGCTCGGACCAGAGCCGCGCGCGCCCGCTCGCCGCGCGGACCTGGAGCGGGGTCACCGCGATCGTCGCGACGCGGTAGCCGCGGAACAGGCCGACGCCGACCAGCCGCGCCGGCACCGCGGGGTAGGGCTGGTCGCTGCCGTACACCTCGGCGCGCGGCTCGGCGCGCCGGCCCTCGGGCCGCGACAAGCGCTCGGGGGGCTGGCCCCACGCGAAGGCGTGCGTCCCGGGCAGCTCGCGCGGGAGCCCCAGCGCGCGCGCCGGCCCCGGCTCCATCCCGGGCGGCAGCACGACCTGCAAGTGGACGACCGGCAGGCGCGGCAGCCCCGGCGCGTCGGCGAGCGAGGGCCAGTCGCCGATCACGGGCACGACGCCGCCCTCGACCGCGACGAACTCCGGCGCGTCGAAGTGCGCGCGGACGACCAGTTCGTCGGCGGTGATCGTGACGCGGGGCGACTCGCCGGCCGCGGCGGAGCCGAGTGTTGCGAGCAGCAGGACGAGGCCGGGAAACAGCGTCGCGGAGCGGCGGAGCGTCATGCGCATACCTCCGCGCGGAGGGTACGGCGAAACGACCCCGCAAACTGCGTTACGCTGATCGTTAATGAGCCGCGCGGAGCGTGCCGCCCCCGCCGCGGCGTCAGCTCTTCGGCTCGGCGGCCTCCACCGCGCCCGCCTTCACCCGGTCGTCCTTCCCGAGCCCCTCGAGCACCTCGATCAGCACGCCGTCGGAGAGCCCCGTCTTCAGCTTGCGCCGCTCGAACTGCTGCGGGCCGGTCTCGACCTCGACGAAGACCTCGTCCCCCTCGAACTGGAGCAGGCTCTCCTTGAGCGCGAGGACCTTCTCGCGGCGGTCGAGCACGATGTCGGCGTTCGCGCTGTAGTTGGCCCGGATCAGCGCGTCGCCGGCGTTGCGGAGCGCGGCCCGGATCTGGAACTGGATCGCGCCGTTCTCGGCGACCCCCTTGGGCGCGATGTACTCGAGCACGGCGGAGAATCGCGCCGGCTCGAGCGCGCCGATCGTCAGCACGATCTCCATCCCGGGCCGGAGCTTGCCGACCTCGGATTCGTCGACCTTGCCCTCGAAGATCAGCTCGTCCATGTCGGCGAGCGAGCCGATCGTCGTGCCGTCGTTGAAGGTGTTGGCCTCGATCACCGAGGTTCCTTCCTTGATCGGGACGTCGAGCACCATGCCGTCGATCGTGGCCCGGACCTGGGTGTTGCCCGCGTTCCCGGCGCGGGCCGAGATCCCCTTGCGGATCACCTCCAGGTTGTCGCGTGCCGCGGCCAGCTCCTCGCGCGCGGTGTCGGCGGCGAGCCGCGACTGCCGCAGCTCGCGCTCCGCGACCAGCCCGTCCTCGAAGAGCCGCTGCTGCTGCAGGACGTCGCGCTCGGCGTCGGCGGCGCGGAGCGCGGCCTGCGTCACGCGGCTCTCGGCCGCGGCCAGCGCGGCGGTGTTCGGCACGACGCGGATCGTCGCCAGCAGGTCGCCGCGCTTCACGGTCTGGCCCGGCTCGACCGCGATCGACTCCACGATCCCCGAGACCTGCGGCTTGACCAGCACCTCCTTGCGCGGCACGACCGAGCCGGTGGCGACCGTCTTCCTGACGATGTCGGTCACGGCCGGCGTCTCGGTGCGGTAGACCACGGGGGCCTTCTGGGCCTTCTGCCAGAGGTACCAGATCGTGGCCGCGAAGACCGCCAGGGCGGCGAGCGTGAAGAGGACGGTGAGCAGTCGTTTCATGTCAGCGGTCTCCGGCGGCTCAGGCGGCGCGCAGGGCTTCGACGGTGTTGATCCGCACCGCTCTCACGGCGGGGACGAGTCCGGCCAGGATCCCGGAGGCGACCAGGACGAGCAGCGTGAAGAAGGCGCTGGCCAGCGGGACCTGGGGGTCCTTGAACCCGATCATCTCGGTCCCGGACAGCGCCGCGGCGGCCAGCTCGATCGCGGCGATCCCGGCGAAGAGGCCCAGGTAGCCCGCGGCCGTCGTCAGGACCAGCGCCTCGAAGACGATCTGGGACATCACCGTGAACGGCGTGGCGCCGACCGCGCGGCGGATCCCGATCTCGTTGGTCCGCTCGCGGATGATCACGAGCATGATGTTGCTGACGCCGATCGCGCCGGCGGCGAGGGTCCCGATCCCGACGATCCAGATCAGCGTGCGGATCCCCGCGAACAGCCCCTGGAGCTGGTTGTACTCCTCTTCCATGTTGAAGTGCCCGAAGGCGCGCAGGTCGTCGGGCGCGACGCGGTGCCGCTCCCGCAGGAGCGCCAGGACCTTGTTCTCCACCACCGACGCCGGGATCCCGTCCCGCGAGGTGATCGCGAACCACCCCACCCGCGGGCCGTAGTTGAACGCCGACTGGAAGGTCGTGAACGGCACGAAGATCGTCTGGTCGGCGTCCTCTTCCATCCCCTGCGAGCGGCGCGGCTTGAAGACGCCGATCACGCGGAAGTAGACCCCGTTGATCCGGATGTGCTCGCCCAGCGCCTGCTCGCCGCGGCCGAACAGCACCTGGCGGACCCGCTCGCCGATCACCGCGACCTTGCGGCGCTCGTCGACGTCGAGCGGGTTGAGGAACCGCCCCTCGACCACCCGGATCGACTGCAGCCTGGCGATCTCGGGCAGGTCGCCCATCACGCTGAAGGCGCCCGACTTGGTGCCGCGGGTCACGTTGTTGCCGCCCTGGAAGCCGCCCAGCTGGTTGCGCGGGCAGACCACCGCCGCCTCCGGGATCTCCCGGCGGATCGCCTCGGTGTCGCCGGTGTCGAGCTGGATCGCACGCCCGCGGGGCAGCCCGCGCCAAGGCTTGCCGGTGGACTGGGCCCAGACGAAGAAGCTGTTGGTCGCGCCGTCGGAGAAGTTGGTCAGCACGCCGGTCGCCAGGCCGTTGCCCGAGCCGATCATGACCATCAGCATGAAGATCCCCCAGAAGACGCCGAACGCGGTGAGGAAGGTCCTCAGCTTGTTGCCGCGCAGCGTCTCGTAGATCTCGCGCCAGTGATCGCGATCGATCAGGCTCATTCGCTTCTCAGGGCCTCCACGGGCCGGACCGCGGCCGCCCGCCGTGCCGGGACGAAGCCGGCGACCAGCCCCGCGACGATCAGCAGCGCCATCGCCTGGAGCGCCACCCCCAGGTCGACCTCGGGGTTGCGGAAGTAGCTGCCCGGCGGCAGCTTGCGGGCGGCCAGCTCCAGCACCCCGACGCCCAGCACCAGCCCGGCGTACCCGGCGATCGAGGTGATCAGGATCGATTCCTGCAGGATCAGCAGGACGATCGAGCGGGGCGTGGCCCCCAGCGCCTTGCGCACGCCGATCTCGCGGGTCCGCTCGCGGACCGCGATCAGCATGATGTTGCTCACGCCCACGATCCCGGCCAGCAGCGTCCCCAGCCCGACGATCCAGACGAAGATCCGGATCCCGCGGATGATCCCGTTGATCCGCGCGAACTGCTCGTTGTTGTTCTCGACCTCGACCGCCCGCGGATCGTCGACCGAGAAGGTGTGCCGGGCGGCCAGCCGGCGGTGGATCTCGTCGGCCATCGCGGAGGTCCGCTCCAGCGGCTCGTCGCCGGTCGTCATCATGATCTGGCCGATCCGGTTGGCGCCGCCGAAGGCGCGCTGCGCGGTCGAGATCGGCAGGTAGATCCGCTCCAGCTCGCGCTCGCCGCCTTCGTCGCTGAACACGCCGACGACCTGGAAGGCGACGCCGTTGACCTCGATCAGCTTGCCGACCGGCGGCTCGGCCTTGAAGAGCGCGTCCTTCACCTTGGTCCCGATCACCGCGACCTTGCGGTGGTCGCGGACGTCGAGCGGGTTGAGGAACCGGCCGTCGACGACGATCGTCTTCTCGAGGTACAGGTGGTCGGGGTGGACCGCGCGGACGTTGAAGGTGGACGTCTCGTTCCGGTAGCGCACCTGCACCGAGCCGCGGATGAAGTAGCGCGAGCTGATGTGATCGACCCCCTCGACCCCGGTCGCGACCTCGTCATGATCGTCGTTGGTGAGCTGGACGCGCCGGCCGGGCTGCAGCCCCTTGTAGGGGACGCTGGTCTGCCCGGGGAAGACCCAGATGCTGTTGACCGCGTCGTCGCGGAACTGGTACTCGACGCCGTGCCCCAGCCCGACGCCCGAGCCGAGCAGCACGATCAGCATGAAGATCCCCCAGGCCACGCTGAAGCCCGAGCAGCACGATCAGCATGAAGATCCCCCAGGCCACGCTGAAGCCGGTCAGGAACGAGCGCAGCTTGTTGGCCCGGATCGTGTCGAGGATCTCCTGCCAGGTGTCGAGGTCAAGCATCGGGCAGCCTCGCGTGGGCGTCCTCGACCCGGCCGTCCTTGAGGCGGATCACGCGCCGCGTCATCGCCGCCACGTCCCGCTCGTGCGTGACCACGAGCACGGTCACGCCTTCGCGGTTCACCTGCTGGAGCAGCTCCATGATCTCGTGCGAGGTCTCCGAATCGAGCGCCCCGGTCGGCTCGTCGGCCAGGAGGAGCTTCGGCCGCGCCACCAGCGCGCGGGCGATCGCGACCCGCTGCTGCTGGCCGCCCGACATCTCGGAAGGCCGGTGTGTCGCCCAGTCGCGCAGGCCGACCCGCTCGAGGTACTCCAGCGCGGCCGCCTGCCGCCGGCGCCGGCCGAGCCCTTGGTAGTACAGCGGCAGGGCGACGTTCTCGGCCGCGGTCTTGAAGGGGATCAGGTTGAAGGACTGGAAGACGAAGCCGATCAGTTGCCGGCGCAGCACGGCGGCGCGAGTCTCCGAGAGGTCCCTCATGAGCTGCCCGTCGAGCCGGTAGCTGCCCCCGTCGTAGTTGTCCAAGAGCCCCAGGATGTTCATCAGGGTGGACTTGCCGGAACCGGAGGCGCCCATCACGGCGGCCATCTCGCCGGATTCGATCTCCAGGTCGACGGCCTTCAGCACGTGCAGCCGGTGGGAGCCGGTCACGTACGACTTGTCGATCTTCTCGAGGCTGACCATGTCCCCTCGCGGCGCCGGACCGCCCCGCAGTTCAGCACGGGGAGGGGTGAGCGGCAAGCCGCCCGGGACGACCGTGCTGGTGGCCCTGGCGCCCTGGCGAGCGTCACCGCCGGCGGAGCAGTCGATCGGAGCGGAGAAGCTGCTGACGGGAACGGGCGAAAAGTGCGATAGCAAGGGGTATCGGGCCAGCGATCTTGCATCGCGGAGGAACGCGGTCTTGGCCGTCGCGAAGGCCGTGCGCGCTCGTCCGTCACGTGTCCGCAGGCGAGCGCGGCGCGACAGTCGTCGTCCGAATGCGGACGGCGAGCGGTTCGTGGTGTCGGTAAACCGCCACGCCTCGGCGGGCACGCCCCTCGCACCGATCCGGGAAGTGGAGACCTTCCTCGCACGGCGGGAAGAGGAGGAGCGCACCCTGCCGCGCTTCGTCGCGCGCGAGCTGCGCGGGTTTCTCGACTGCGGGATCCTGGCGCACGGCTTCCTGCGGGTGCGCTGCCCGGCCTGCCGCGAGGAGCGGCTGGTGCCGTTCTCGTGCAAAGGGCGCGGCTTCTGCCCGTCGTGCGGCGGGCGCCGGATGGCCGACACCGCGGCCTGGCTGGTCGATCGGGTGCTGCCGGAGGTCCCGGTCCGGCAGTGGGTGCTGACGCTGCCGTTCGCGCTGCGCTACCGGCTGGCGTACGACGCCGACCTGACGGCGATGGTGCTGCGGGAGTTCCAGCGCGCGGTCTTCGCCGCGCTGCGCCGGCGGGCGCGCCGGGAGCGCGGTGTCGCGCACGGGCAGTGCGGGGCGGTGGTCTTCGTGCAGCGCTTCGGCGACGCGCTCAACCTGAACGTCCACTTCCACGCGCTGGCACTGGACGGGGTGTACGACGACCGCGGGGAGGCGGGGGCCGGCGTTCCACGCGCCGGGACCGGCTTACGGCCCGCC
>JALOKP010000084.1 GCA_025456425.1 Acidobacteriota bacterium
CCATTTCATGGGGACCGGGAAGAGCAAGGCGCGGGCCGACGGAAAACCCCGTCGGTCCGCGCCCCCGATCCCTCGGCCGTCCGCCCGCGGTCACCCCGGTCCGGACACCTGTCCGCCGGCGGTCACGCGCCGGCTCCGATCGCCAACAAACTTGCGGCCACCGTGGGAAAGCCGGCTTCGCGATACTCTATGCGCGCGCGGAAGCGGGCGACACGGGAGCGCACTTGGACCGGGCGATGCGGCGGACGCTGGCGCGGCTCGCGGGCCTGGGGGGCCTGCTGCTGCTGTTCCCGGTGGCGGCGCTCGTGCTCCGCTCCGCCGGCCCGCCCCCGCCCCGCGCGAACGGCTTTGCGCTCACCGGCACGCTCCGCTCGGGAGCCGGCCCGGAGGGCTCCACCCAGTTCGTGATCGGGCTGCAGCTCGAGAGCCGCGCCGCGGGCGGGTGGCGGGTGGATCAGGTCTTCCTGACGCTGCTCGACGGCGAGCGCCCGGTCTCGACGCTGATCGAGGACGCCCCGGCGCTGGAGGCGCGGCAACACGGCCCGGTCGAGATCGCCCCGGGCGGGCGCTGCGCGCTCGGCCCGTTCGTGGTCGAGGTCCCGGCCGGCGCGCGAGGGGACGTCCTGCTTGCCAGCGTCCGGCTCAGCGATGCGGAATCGGGGCGCTCGGCGACGGCCCAGGCGGAGCTGCCGGCGGAGCCGGCCCGCTGAGCTGCGCCAGCCGCTGCCGCGCCCGGGCGACGAACGGGTCGGGGCGCGGGTAGACCCGCTCGGCCTCGTCCAGCTGCCGGCGCGCCCCCTCGAGCTCTCCGGCGTCCATCAGGACCTGCGCGTAGAGCGCGCGCGCCCGGCGGTTGCAGCCGTTGGCGGCGACGGCGCGCTCGAGCATCGCGCGGGCCCGGGCGCGGTCGCCGCGCCGCTGCCAGTAGACCGCCAGCGCCTGCCACCCGGCGTCGGCGTCCGGCGCGAGCGCGACGGCGCGCTCCAGCTGGAGTCGGGCCTCCTCCCCGCGCTCGAGCTTGCCGAGCACGAGCCCCAGGTAGAGCGCGACGTCGGCGTTGTCGGGGGCGCCGCGGGCGGCCTCGACCAGGAACGGCAGCGCCTCCCGGGTCCGGCCGTCCATATCGAGGTCGACGCCGATCTCGTAGAGCGTCTCCCCCGCCGGGATCGGCGGGATGCCGTGCGGCACCATCGAGACGGCGAGCGCCGCCGCGCCGGCGGCGGCCGCGGCGCCGGGGTGGCGGCGCACACACGGCAGGCCGGCCGCGGCCAGCACGATCAGCATCGGGAGCGCCGGGGCGCGGTAGCGCGCGGTCGGGAAGAAGATCACCGGGATCGCCATCACGCCGAGCGCGACCAGCAGCGGCAACCCGGGGAAGCCGCCCGGCTCCTTCCGCTCGCGGGCCAGCGCGGCCGTCCCGGCGGCCGCGAGCGGGAACAGCACGACGAACGGGAAGCCCCACGGCCAGAGCAGCAGCCGCACCACGAGCGACTCGCCGCGCGCGTCGTAGTCGTCGCGGTTGCGGCCGATCTCCCGGGCCGACACCGCCCCGGCCGCCTTCCAGAGCAGGTTCCGGGAGAAGCCGAGCGGATCGGAGAGCGCAAAGGCGCGCGCGCGGGCCGAGAACCAGGCCGCCTCGGCGGCGCGCGTCGCGGCCCCGGCCTCGCAGCGCGGCGCCTCCATCAGCCGGGTCCAGCGCACGCCGGGGCGGATCCCGACGGTCTCCGGGTAGTCGGGGTTGTTGCCGATCCAGAGGTTCGTCCCGCCGTTCCACGAGACCGGCACGAGCGCACGCTCGTAGCTCCGGTTACGCAGCGTGACCCCGGCCACCGGCACCAGCGCGATCAACCCGACCAGCAGCGCCGGGCGCCAGCCCTCGCGCCGTGCCAGCCAGGCCAGCGCGAGCGCGGCCGCCAGCCCGAGCGGCGGCAGCAGGATCCCCGCCGCGCCGAGCAGCGCCCCAGCCAGGGGGAGCCGCAGCCGCCGGCCCCAGGAGCCCGGCGCGCCGGGTGCGAGGAGGAGCAGCACGAACGCGGTCACCAGGAAGGTCGCCAGGCTCGCCGGCAGCAGCTCGGCGTCAAGCGTGGCCAGCGGCGCGTAGAGCGCGACCGCGGCCCCCGCGCCGGCGGCCCAGCCCGGCCCGGCGAAGCGTCGCGCGACGAGCGCGGTCAGCGCCGCGGTCAACGCCCCGGCGAGGGCCTGCACCAGGCGGGCCAGCAGCGGGCTGGGGCCGCCGGCCAGGGCGTAGAGGCCGCGCAGGAACCAGGGGTAGAGCGGCGGCTGCCAGAACGGCTCGGCCGGGTCGCCCGTCAGCGCGATCCGGTGGTAGGTCGCGGCGTCGAGCACGAGGAACCGGTGGTAGGGCGCACCCGCCCCTTCGAAGACGATCGCCAGGCGGACCGCCAGCGCCAGCAGGAAGACGCCGAGGATCGCGAGGCGCCACCAGCGCGGGCTGCCCACGGCGGGCCCTTCAGTCGAGCGTCATCGAGACGAGCTTGGAGACGCCCGGCTCGGCCATCGTCACGCCGTAGAGCAGGTCGGCCATCTCCATCGAGCGCTTGTTGTGCGTAATGAGGATGAACTGCGTCCGGTCGGCGAAGCCGCGCAGGGCGTCGGCGAAGCGGCCGACGTTGGCGTCGTCGAGCGGGGCGTCGACCTCGTCCAGCAGGCAGAAGGGGGGCGGCGCGTAGCGGAAGATCGCGAACAGCACGGCCGTCGCCGCCAGCGCCTTCTCACCGCCCGACAGCAGCGTCACCGACTGCAGCTTCTTGCCCGGCGGCTGGCAGACGATCTCGACCCCGGACTCGAGCGGGTCGGACTCGTCCTCGAGCAGCAGATCGGCCTTGCCGCCGCGGAACAGCAGCGCGAACTGCTCGCGGAAGTGGCGGCGGATCTCCACGAACGCCTCGCTGAAGCGCTCCTTGCTCTCGCGGTCCATCTTCTTGATCGAGTTGTTCAGTTCGGCGATCGTCGCCTCGAGGTCCTGCTTCTGCGTCGACTGCAGCTCGAAGCGCGCCGACAGCTCCTCGTACTCCTGCTCGGCCAGCGGGTTGACCGGGCCGACCCGCTCGCGCCGGGCGCGCGCGTCGGCGATCCGCCCCGCCAGCGCCTGGTCGTCGTCGAGCATCTCGAGCCCCTCGAGCTGCGGCACCTCGGCGGGCAGCTCGCCGGGGAGCACACCCAGCTCCTCGCGGCAGGTCTCGACCAGGCGCTCGAGCTCCAGCCGCGAGCGCTCGAACTCCGTGGCTCGTTGTTCGCGCCGCGCGCGGGCCTCCTCCAGTTCCTGGAGCACGGTGTCGAGCCGCGCCTCGGCCTCGCGGACCGCGCCGCCGTCGTGCGCCAGCCGCGCCTCGCCGGCCGCGGCCTCGTCCTCCGCCGCGGCCCGCGCGGCGCGGGTGCGCTCGAGGTCGACCTCGCGGTCCTGCGCGCGCTGCCGCGCCTCGGCCGCGTCGGCCAGCGCGCGCCGCCCGGCCTCGAGCCCGCGCTCGCTGCGCTGCGCCAGCTCGTCGAGCTCGCGCGTCATCCGCTCCAGGTCGCGGGCCAGCCCGGCGCGTCGCTCCTCCTGCGCCCGGACCTCGGTCAGCACCCCGGCCAGCGCCAGCGAGGCGCCGCGGGTCGTGTCCTCGTGCCCGAGCACGCGCTCGCGCGCCGCTTCGAGCGCCAGCCGGTCGGCCGCGATCTGCTCATCGGCGCCGGTCACCTGGCCTTCCAGCGACTCGGCCCGGCGCTGCGCCTCCTCGCGCCCGCGCTCGGCCGCCTCGAGCACGCCGCCGATCAGCACGGCCTCGCGCGCCAACCGCTCCTGGTCGCGTCCCGACTGCTCCCAGGCCATCTTCGCGGTCGCCGCCGCACCGCGCGCCTCGGCCAGCGCCTCCTCGGCCGCGGCCCGCGTCGCGCGGGCCGCCTCGAGCGCGTCGCGCGCGGCGTCGAGCCGTCCCGCCGCCTGCTCGCGCCGCGCCGACAGCTGCTCGACCTCGCGCCCCAGCTCGTCGCGCCGCCGGGCCCGTGCCAGCAGGCCCAGGCCGGTCTCGGTGGCGCGCCCCTCGATCGCCACGATCCCGTCGCGGTGGACGGCGTGCCCCTCCGGCGTGAGGAAGTGGAAGCGCGGGAAGCGGCGGTGCAGCTCGAGCGCGGCCGGCAGGTCGTCGACCAGGATCGCGTCCTCGACCCGCTCCCAGACCGCGGCACCCCAGCCCGGCCGCGGACGGACCCGGGCCGCCAGGCGACCGCGCACGCGCGGATCGGCCAGCAGTTCGCCCGGCAGCTCAGGGCGGGCCCCCGCGCCGTCGGGCGCGTCGAGCGGCAGGTAGTTCACGCGCCCGGCCAGCCCCAGCCCGGCGGCGCGCAGCACGTCCGCTTCCCCGTCGACCACGACCCCCGGCAGCAGGCCGGCCAGGAAGGCCTCGGCCGCGCGCTCGACCTCGGGATCGACCTCCAGCGCGTCGGCCGCCACGCCGCGCGCCTCGAGCTGCGCCTCGCGCGCCCTTTCGAGCGCCTCGCGCGCGGAGTCGGCGCCGGCCAGGCGAACGGCCAGCGAGGCCAGCGCCGCGCTCTCGCCGCTCTTCTTGTCCAGCTCGGAGGACAGCCCGGCCTCGTCGCGCCGCGCCGCGTCGAGCGCGGCCGCGGCATCGGCCTCGGCCTGCCGCGCCGACTGCACCGCCAGCAGCCGGGCCGCGGCCTCGGCGTCCGCGGCGTGCAGCGCGCTCCAGGCCGCCTCGACCAGCGCGTCGGCCTCGCTGCGCGAGGCGCCGATCCGGGCCCCGGCCGCGCGGGCCTCGTCGGCGCGGTTCCCTTCGCGCGTCAGGGCCTCGCGCGCCGCCGACAGGCGGGCCACGATCTCGGCGCGCTGGTGCAGGCTCTCGTAGAGCCCGCGCTCGAGGCGGGTCGCCTCGTCGGCCAGCGTGCGGTGCTCCTGGCGGGTCGCTTCGGCCCGCGCTTCGGCCTCGGCGACCTCGTCCGCCAGCGCGGCCAGCCGCCCGTCGAGCCCCTCGAGGTCGCGCGCCAGCGAGTCGCGCTCGGCGACGCGCGCGGTGCGGTCGAGCGCCAGCCGCCGACCCTCGTCCTCCTGCCGGCCGGCCTCCTCCTCCAGCGTCCCGGCGCGCGCCCGCGCGGCCTCGATCTCGGCCGCCAGCCGCTCCTCGTCGAGCTGCCGCCGGTGGGCCTCGTCGACCGCCACGGTCCGGGCGGCGTGGGCCGCCTCGAGCTGGGCTCGGACCTCGGCCACGACCCGCGCCTGGCGGGACCGCTCGGTCTCGAGGTGCTCCCCTTCCCGCTGCGCGACCGCCGCGAACTCCGACAGCTCCTCGGTCCGTCGCTCCAGCCCGACCGAGCGCCGGCCGTACCAGAGCGTCTTCAGCCCGCGCAGCTCCTCGTCGAGGCGCCGGGCCCGGCGGGCCAGCGAAGCCTGGCGCTGCAGCGAGCGGCGCTGCCGCTCGACCTCGCGCAGGATGTCGTCGACCCGCAGCAGGTTGGCCTTGGTCGCCTCGAGCTTCATCTCGGACAGGCGGCGGCGCTGGCGGTAGCTGGCGATCCCGGCGGCGTCCTCGATGAACTGGCGCCGCTCGCGCGGCTTGCTGGTGACGAACGAGCCGACGCGCCCCTGGTCGACGATGGCGTAGGTCCGTTCGCCGGCCCGGACCTGCTCGAGCAGGACGCGGATGTCGGCCAGCCGGGTCGGGCGGCCGTCCATCAGGTACTCGCTGTCGCCGGTCCGGTAGAGCCGCCGCGTCAGCGTCACCTTGGTCCGGCTGCCGGGGAGGATGTCCTCGCGGGCCGACAGTTGGAGGGTGACCTCGGCCATCCCGCCCGGGCCGCGCCCCTCGGTGCCGGCGAAGATCACGTCTTCCATCCGCCCGCCGCGCAGCGCGCGTGCGGACTGCTCGCCGAGGACCCAGGAGATCGCGTCGACGATGTTCGACTTCCCGCTCCCGTTGGGTCCGACGACGGCGGTCACGCCATCCGGAAAATCGACGACGGTCCGCTCCGGGAAGCTCTTGAAGCCGACGACCTCCATGCGCTCGATCCGCAGCATCGGACCGTGTCCCTTTCTGGCGTCAAAACCCGGATGGTAGCACCGCGATCAGCGGTCGCGGTCGAGGATCGTCAGCGGCAGCTCCAGCAGCACGTCGCGGTAGGGGCCCGGCGCGAACCCTTCGACCAGCCCGCGGGCGCGCTCGGCGTAATGCCCGGCCAGCGCGCGGGTGCGCGCCAGGCAGCCCGTGCGCTCCAGCGCGGCCCGCAGCTCGGCGAACGGCATCGTCTCGAAGCGGCCGGTGGCCAGCGCCGCCAGCACCGCCTCGCGCTCGGGCGGCGCACCGCACTGCAGCAGGTCGATCCACGGGAGGGTCAGGTGCCCCTCGCACAGGTCCTGCCCGACCGGCTTGCCGAGCGTCTTCTCGTCGGCGGTCACGTCGAGCAGGTCGTCGACCAGCTGGAAGGCGAGCCCGAGTGCCATTCCGTAGCCGGCCAGCGCCTCCTCCGCCGCGGCGCCGCGGTGGCCAAGGATCGCGGGCACGCGGCAGCAGGCCGCAAACAGCCAGGCCGTCTTGCGCTCGACGATCGCGAGGTGCTGGGCCTCGGTCACGTCGGGACGGTGGCGCAGGTGGTGGCCGAGGATCTCCCCCTCGATCATCCGCTCGGTCGCTTCGGCCAGCACGTCGATCACCCGGATCTCGCGCGCCGCCAGCGCCATGTTCATCGCGTGGATGTAGAGGTAGTCCCCGAGCAGGACGGTGAACTGGTTGCCGTAGACCCGGTTGGCGGAGGGGAGCCCGCGCCGGGTCTCGGCCTCGTCGATGATGTCATCGTGAACCAGCGTGGCGGTGTGGACGAACTCGAAGACCGCGCCCAGCGTGACGTCGTGCTCTCCCTCGTAGCCGACCAGGCCGGACGAGAGCAGGACCAGCGTCGGGCGCAGCCGCTTGCCGGTCCCCTGCCCCAGGTAGCGGCCGGCGTCGTCGATCGGGTCGAACTGCGAGCGCAGGTGGTCCTGGATCGTCTCCTCGACCCGGGACAGCTTCGGCCCGACCAGCGCGTGGATCCGGTCGAAGAGTGCGGCGGCGGGGATCCCCGCCGCGGCGGCCGAGCGGCGCGCGTCGCCGCTCACGGCTTGGTCCCGGCCGGCAGCGGCCCCTCGATCAGCTCGGCGCCGCGAAAGCGGAAGACAGCTCCGGGATAGCGCCACTCGATCACGCCGTCGACCAGCGTCACCGTCTCCGGCGGCAGGCCGTGCGCCCGCAGAACCTTGCCGCGCGGCGACTTCAGCCCGCCGGCCCGGTTGATCTCGCGCGCCAGCTCGGGCCAGCCCGCGGCGTCGCCCGGGATGCAGTTGAAGACGGCCGCCCGCCCCCGGCGGACCCGCGTGGAGACCTCGTACTCGACCGGCGGGGCGTAGCGGATCGCGTCCCACTTCGCGGGGTCGCCGCAGCGGAGGAGCAGCGACCCCTCGAGGTCGGCGTCGGCCAGGGCGAGCGAGAAGAACCCCGCTGCGTCGGTGACGGCGCTGGCGACGACGCGCTCCGTGACCACGACCGGCTTCCAGGGGAGCGACGCGGCCTCCGTGCGCAGCGTGAGCCGGACCGCGAAGCCCGGCAGCGACGCGCCAGAGCGGTCGAAGGCCTGCCCCTCGATCAGCGTTTTCGCCGGCGGGGGGATCTTCTCGACCGGGCGCGCGGGGGTCGCCGTCGCGGCGGCGCCGGGCGGCGGGACGGCCTGGGGCTCCGCAGAGACCTCGACCTGGACCGCGGCCGCCGCCGCGGGAACGAGCGAAAACGCGGCGAGAATCGCCCCGGCAAGGCGACACCAGCGGCGCGTCCGGAAGGCTCCCGGGGCCCAGAAAAGGCGGTCAAAACGCACGATCCGAGGAGGATAGCACCCCCCCCGGAAGCCGGACAACAAACCGAAACCGGGGACAGCTACCGTAATTCGCGGCTTACCGACTTACGGTAGCTGTCCCCGGTTTTCAGCGGGTGAGGGTCCAGCCGGGCGGGACGTCGACGCGGAACGCGGCGTCCGGCGGTGGCGCCTCGCGGACCGGCGCGCCCAGTTCGAAGCGCATCCTGCCGCCCAGCGGGTCGGCGACCTCGACCCGCCGGACGTCGCCGCTCGCGCGGTCGATCTCGAGGCGCAGCCAGTCGATGTCGTCGCGCGGTGCCCGCGGGCGCAGTTCGACCCAGCCGCGCCCGGCGGCGGGCGGCGGCGCGGCCCCCTCCGGGACGGCGGCGACCGCGAAGAGCCGGAGCAGGTCGCTCCGCCCGGCCAACAGGTCGGAGAGCGGGCTGTCCTCCCCGGGCTGGACCTCTCGCACCTGGACCTCTCGGTCCTCCGGGACCACGAACCACCAGGTGTTGCCGTCGAGGACCCCCTTCTGCCCCTTCGGCTCGGCGTAGTCCCAGAGCGCCCGCCGCGGCGGCGCCACGTGGATCGTCCCGTGGGCCTCGTCCGCGGAACCGAAAGCGGCCGACTCGAAGGTCTGCCGGAAGCTGACGCGGAACGCGCCGCTGGCGCGGTAACGCGCCTCGGCCCGCTGCAGCAGCGCCGTCACCGCGTCGGGGGCCGGTGCGGCGGCCGGGCCCGCGGGCGCGGCGGCGGCGTGGCCGGCCGCGGCGGCCAGCGCCAGCGCGAGGGTCAGGGCGCGGCGCGGCGGATCGATCCGGCAGGGGGTCATCGGGAGCCTCCGGGCGCGATTATCGGGGCCGCTCCCCCCTTCGGCCACGCCGCGCGAGTCGCGCTATCGTGGTCCGGTTCCAGGAGGATTCCGTGCGCTCCCGTCGCCTGGTGCTCCCGTTGATCGTCTCCGCCGCGGCACTCGCCGGCGCGGCCGCCCCGGCCCGGGCCAGCAGCACGGCCGTGCCGCCCGAGTGGGCGCCGGCCGTCGCGCGCGCCGCCGAGGCCTACGAGGCCGGCCGCTGTGCCGACGTCCTGGCTGCGTTCGCTACCCTGCCGGCCGAGGCCGCGACCTCGCTCGATGGCGTCTCGCTCTACCGCTGGGGGTTCTGCGTCGGCAACGCGGGGCGCGGCGACGCATTCGACTACTACCGCCGCGCAGCCGAGAAGCTGCAGGCCGAGACCGCCGCCGCCGGGGCGCCGCTCGACGCCTATTTCTACCGCGTCAACGCGCTGCTCAACCTGGACCTGGCGCCGGAAGCCGAGGCCGCCGCCAAGCTGGCCGTGGAACGCTACCGCGCCGGCACGCTGACCGTGCCGCAGGACGACGCCACCGCCTGGTTCCGGTTGGGGAAGCTCTTCAACGACTCGGGCGACCCGCAGGGGGCGATGGCGCCGTTCGGCCGCGCGCTCGACGCCGTCGCCGCGCGGCCCGGCTCGCTGCGCGCGGCCTACCTCGAGCGGATCGCCAACGCGGCCCGCCTGGCCGGCGACGCGGCGCTGGCCCAGCGCGCGAACGCGATGCTGCTGGCGGCCGCCAGCGCGCCGGGGGCGACGCCGGACAGCCCGCTGCAGCGGATGCGCGCGCTGGTCCGGGCCGGACGGTACGACGACGCCCGCAGCCTGCTCGAGGAGCTGGCCCGCGACCGCGGCGACCTCGGAATGATCGCGCAGTACGCGCTGGGAACGCTCGACCGGGTGCGCGATGTCGAGGCCCGGGGGGGTCGCCCCGAGCCGCGCGCCAGCCTGGACGGGCGGAGCTACCCGGGGGCGCTGTCACTGGAAGAAGCGCTCACCGCTACCGGCCGCGAGGGCTGGACCGCGATCGGCGAAGGGCGCGTGGTCGAGGTGCCGCGCAAGAATCGCGACCTGCCGGGAACGCGGCCGGCGGCGGCGCTCGAAACGATGCAGCGCCTGCTGCCGGTCGAGTCGCGCTTCGCCGGGCTGCTGCTCGACGCGGTCGCGAGCGGGGCGCCGCTGCGCGAGTGGGCGGTGCAGGGCGGCTTTGCGCCGCTGATCCTCCAGCCCTGGGAGCGGCTGGTGGTCGATCGCGACTCTGCCGCGCGCCAGGCCCAGGTGATCGACCTCAAGCAGCCGTAGGGGCCGGGCCGCTCAGCGGTGCGCGACGATCGCGACCACGGCGCGCTCGGGCAGGACGCGCGCCAGCGCCATCAGGCGCCGCGCCCGCGCCTCGGGCGGGTCGGCCGCCCAGGGCTGGTACAGCACCACCGGCCACGGCGCGGGCAGTTGCCCGGCGACCCGCTCCGCGATCCGCGCCAGCGCGGCGGCCGCGCGCAGTTCGCCGCCGGCCCGCGGCGCCGCGACCTCGTAGGGCCAGCCCCCCGTCTCCCCCGGCTCGCCGAGCCCCACGTCCTGCGGGGTGAACGGCCCCGGCGGGACGATCCCGACCGCCGCCGCGATCCGCTCGGCCCAGGCCAGCGTCTCGAATCCCGGCGCGAGCTGGGCCTCGATTTCGCGCCGCCGCGCCTCGGCCTGCTCGAGCCGCGCGGTCAGCCCCCACGGATCCTCGACTCCCAGCCGCGCCGCGGCCCCGCGGGCGCGCCGCTCCAACTCGTCGTGTCGCTGCGCCAGCCGCGCCAGCCCCTCTGCGCGCCCGGCCCGCCGCGCCGCCAGCGCCAGGGCGCGCTGCCGCATCGCGGCCCGGGCCGCGGCCAGCGCCAGCGTCAGCCCGCCGGCCGCGAGCACCAGGCTCGGCTGGCGCCAGTGCGCCGCGGCCAGCGCCGCCCCGACCGCCGCCGCCGTCGCGAGGCCGGTCGCGAACGCCCCGCGGCGGACCCCGCGCAGCCGCTCGTCGAGCTGCCACTGGGTGCTCTCGAGCCGCCGCTTCCAGACCGCGATCGCGCGGCGGCGCCGCGGGTAGACGCGGAGCGCCTCCAGCTCCTCCGGCCCGAGCGTGGCCAGGGCACGGGCGTGGAGCCGGATCGCTTCGGCCTCCTCGCTCGGGGGGACCGGCGCCCAGCACGACGGCCCGGCCAGGATCGCGGCCGGCGCGGCGGCCGGCCGCGCCCAGCCCGGGGGCACGTCGATGAAGACCTCGACTTCGCCCTGCCGCTGGCGGACCCGCGACTCGCCGGCACGCGCCGCACGGTCGAGCGCGGCGAGCAGCGCCAGCAGCAGATCCTGCGCCGCGGGCCCGGCCCCGATCAGCAGCGGCTCGCCCGCCGCGGGCTCGAGCGGCAGCTCGTGCACCAGCCCGCCGGCGCTCCAGCGCAGGCGGGCCGGCGCGGGCCCCGCGGCGGCCGGCGGCACGGGGTCCAGGCGCGCGATCCCTTCCGGCACCGTCAGTCCTCGTCCGCCAGATCGGACAGCCACGGCACGCGGTAGCGCTGGCCCGCGAGCGCGCGCTCGATGCAGAAGCAGAGCACGACGAAGAAGCCGAGGAAGAGGAAGATCTCGGCCGCGTGGAACATCCGGCCGAGCAGCGGGATCATCGAGAAGAGCCAGTGGAACGGCGTCAGCAGCGCGATCAGCGCGACGAGCGCGAGGCCCAGCATCGTCCCCTGCCGGGCGTGCCAGCGCACGAACGGCTCGCGGCTGGCGAAGAGCGGGATCAGGCTGAGCGGGCCGAGGTAGGCGAAGACGAGCATCAGGCGATCCTCGTCACGCAGCGCCTGCGCCACGTCGGTCAGCCCGCCCGCGCCGTCGAGATCGTCGCTCCGCTCGTCGTGATCCGTCATCCGCGCCTTCCGGGTCGGCCCCGTTCGGCCCCTTGTACCGACCCCCCGGACCGATTGTCAACTCAGCCGGGCTTTTCGGGTACCCTTCCGCGCCGTGAAGCCGGACGAACCGATCGCCGCGGGGCCCCCGGGCCCGCTCGCACCCGAGCGGCTGACGCCGATGTTCCGCCAGTGGGGCGAAGCCAAGGCCCAGCATCCGGACGCGCTCCTGCTGTTCCGGATGGGCGACTTCTACGAGCTGTTCTTCGACGACGCCCGGACCGCGGCGCCGATTCTCGAGATCGCGCTGACCGCGCGCGGCAAGGGGACGGCAGTCGAGGCCCCGATGTGCGGCGTGCCGCACCACGCGATCGACCAGTACGTCGCCCGGCTGGTCGAGCGCGGTCTGCGGGTCGCGATCTGCGAGCAGGTCGAGGACCCGCGGACCGCCAAGGGGATGGTCCGACGCGAGGTCGTCCGCGTGGTCAGCCCGGGGACGGTGACCGACCCCGAGCGGCTCGACCCGGGAGCGTCGAACTTCCTCGCGACGGTCGGCGCGGCGGCGGACGGGGGGTTCGGGGTCGCGCTGATCGACCTCTCGACCGGCAGCCTCGTGCTGGCGTGCGCCGGCAGCGGAAGCGAGCTGACCGACCTGCTGGCGCGCCACGAGGTGCGCGAGGTCCTGCTGGCCGACGCGCAGCGCGCCGCGGTCGAGCCGCTCGTTCCGGAGATCCGCGGCCGGCGCCCGCTGGTCACCGCGCTGGCGGCGGAGCGCTTCCACCCCGCGCTGGCCCGGCCGCGCGTGCTCGAGGCGCTCGGCGTGACCACCCTAGCGGGCTTCGGCTGCCCCGACGACCACCCGGCGCTCCCGGCCGCGGCCGCGGCGCTGGCGCACCTCGCGGCGACGCAGCGCGTGCGCCCCGCGCACCTCGACCGGCTGCAGGTCGACGACCCGCGCCGGCAGTTGCTGCTCGACGCGGCGACGCGCCGCAACCTGGAGCTGGTCGCCAACCTGCGCGACGGAACCCGCGCCGCGACGCTGCTCGAGACGGTCGACCGGACCCGCACGCCGATGGGGGCGCGCACGGTGCGGGCCTGGCTGCTCGAGCCGCTGGCCGAGCTGGAACCCCTGGCGCAGCGCCACGCGCTGGTCGAGGAGCTGCTCGAGCGCAGCCTGGTGCGGCGCGGGATCGTCGAGGCGCTGGCCCGGGTGCGCGACCTGGAGCGGCTGCTGGGCCGGGCCGCGCTGGGGAGCGCGACGCCGCGCGACCTGCTCGCGCTGCGGCACTCGCTCGAGGCGCTGCCCGAGGCGCGGGCAAGGCTGGGCGAGCTGGCCGGACCGCCGGCCGCGGCGCTGGCGGCGCGGATCGACCCGCTGCAGGACCTGGCGGCGCGGCTGGCCGCGGCGCTGGCCGACGACCCCGGCGCGCTGCCGGGCGAAGGGCGCGTGATCCGGCCTGGCCACGACGCGGCGCTCGACGAGGCCCGCGAGCTGGCCCGCGGCGGCAAGCAGCTGGTCGCCGAGATCGAGGCGCGGGAGCGCGAGGCGACCGGGATCGCGTCGCTGAAGGTCCGCTACAACCGCGTCTTCGGCTACTTCATCGAGGTCAGCAAGAGCAACCTGGCGCGCGTTCCGGCGGGCTACGAGCGGCGCCAGACGGTCGCCACCGGCGAGCGCTACACGACGGGCGAGCTGCGCGCGCTCGAGACGAAGATCCTGTCGGCCGAGGAGAAGCTGGCGGCGCGCGAGACCGAACTGTTCGAGGAGCTGGTGCGCGAGGTCGCAGCGCGGGCCTCGCGACTGCGCGGGACGGCGGCCGCGACCGGCGAGCTCGACGCGCTGGCCGGCTTCGCCGAGGCCGCCGCGGAGCACGGCTGGACGCGGCCCGAGATCGACCTCGAGGACCGGATCGAGCTGGAGGAGTCGCGCCACCCGGTGGTCGAGCGGCTGCTGCCGTCGGGGCGGTTCGTCCCCAACGACTGCCGGCTGGACGCGGCGCGGCGGATCCTGGTCGTAACCGGCCCCAACATGGGGGGCAAGAGCACCTACCTGCGGCAGGTCGCGCTGGCGATCGTGATGGCCCAGGCGGGGTCGTTCGTGCCGGCGCGGCGGGCCGCGATCGGACTGGCCGACCGGGTCTTCTGCCGGGTCGGCGCCTCGGACAACCTGGCCGGCGGCGAGTCGACCTTCATGGTCGAGATGACCGAGACCGCGAACATCCTGCACAACGCCACGCCGCGGAGCCTCATCGCCTGGGCGGTGGTCGAGGCGCTGCACGACGACCCGCGGCTCGTGCCCAAGGCGCTGTTCGCGACCCACTACCACGAGCTGACCGAGCTGGCCTCGGTCCTGCCGCGGCTGGCCAACGTCCACATCGCGGTCCGCGAGCACGGCCACGACGTGCTGTTCCTGCACCGGGTCGAGCCGGGGCCTTCGGATCGCTCCTACGGGATCCACGTCGCGCGGCTGGCCGGCCTGCCCGACCGCGTCGTAGCGCGGGCCCGCGAGATCCTCGAGCACCTGACGGCCGAGCACCCGCGCCCCGGCGTGCTCGCGCCGCGCGCCGACCAGGGCCCCGCCGCGGGCCGGCAGCTCGGGCTGTTCGGCGAGGCGCCGCGCGACCCGCGCGAGGAGGAGGCGCTGGCGACGCTGCGCGCGATGGACCCCGACGCGCTCTCGCCGCGCGAGGCGCACGCCCTGCTGGCGGCGCTGCTCGAGCGGCTGCGCAGCCGCTAGGACGACCGGAGCAGCGACCCGCTCTCAGAGGGCGGCGCGGGCCACCGCGGCGTCGAGGTCGTCGAGCACCGGGACCAGTTCGTCGACGCGCGTCAGCGCGATCAGGTCGCGCGGCTTGCCGCGCGGCCGGGCCAGCACCAGCGCGCCTCCCCGCTCGCGGCAGCGCCGGCGCAGGGCGACGATCTCGCCCAGGCCGGCGGAGTCGAGGAACTGCACCTCTTTGAAGTCGAGCACCAGGCGGACGAAGCCGCGGTCGACGTGGTCCTGCGCCAGCAGGCGGAAGGCGTCGGCGTGCGGTCCGGCATCGACGCTGCCCGAGACCGCCAGGACCCCGACCGCGCCGCGCTCCTCGAACCGGGCCTTCACCGGCGCCCCCTAGGCGCTCGCGCCGGCCGCCAGCGCGGGGCGCCGCTTGACGAGGACCAGTTCCGTGCCCGGCGAGCGCGGGTGGAAGCGGACCTCGTCGACCAGGGTGTGGATCAGGAACAGGCCGCGGCCGGACGACTTGAGGATGTTCTCGGGGAGCGTCGGGTCGGGGACCGAGGCCGGATCGAAGCCGGTGCCGCGGTCGCGGATCGTCATCGTGATCCGCTCGATCGAGCCGGTGATCTCGACCTCGATCGGCAGCCGCGGGTCGAGCTTGTTGCCGTGCTTCATCGCGTTGACCGCCCCCTCGCGCATCGCCAGCCCGATGTCCATCTGGCCGTCCTCGGCGAAGCCGCAGAGCCGGGCCACGCTGACGACCACGTCCTGGACGAGGTCGAGGTACTCCGGCCGGCTGGGGAGCGACATCGAGATCCGGATCGGCTCCTCGAACACGTAGGGCTCCGTGAGGGGTCGGGGATGCTAGCGACGAAAATGTGACGCGGTCAACCCGAAAAGTGGCCCGGGACGGGCGATTCCCTGCCCTGCGGGCACGGACGGACGGCAAGCGGTCGGCGGGCGTCTCAGGAACCCCCGCCCGCCGGGGCCAGCGCGGCCTCCCCGACCAGGACCGCCGACAGCGCCGCCTCCGGGCGGGCCCACGACGGCCCTTCGATCCGGGCCACGATCTTGTCTCCCCGCCGGACCAGCGCCACGGGGACGGCCTGGATCTGGTACTGCCGCGCCAGGGGGTCGTCTGCGACCTTCTCCGGAAGACCGTGGTAGCGGAAGGTCAGGGCCGGAGAGTGCAGCTCCTCCGCGACCTTGATCATCCGTGGAACGTGCTGCTCGCAGTGCGGGCACCAGACGCCGAAGAAGACGTCGATCTCCGCCGGCTCGGTGATCGTCGCGAGCAGGCGCATGTCCCCCTTGCCGGGCAGGTAGGTCTTCGCGTTGCGCCGGTACTCGGGGATCGCCGCCAGCAGCTGTTGGGCCGTCAGCTCGCCGGAGATCTTGGGCGGGCGCGTCTCGAGCACTACCGGCCGGCCACCCACCGCGAAGCGCAGCTCGAGCCCGTCGACCGTCAGCGGCGTCCCGTCCGTCGCGCCCTCGGCGTCGACCAGCACGGCGTCCGGATCGTCGGGGCTGGGGACGACGCGCGCCGCGTCGAGCGCGAAGACCTTCTTCTCGGTGCTGGCGATGTAGACCGGCGCGCCCAGCACCGGCGAGAGCACGACCGCGCGCGGCGTCCCCGGCGCGATGTAGACGCGCGCCTTGTCGTCGACCGCCCCGGCAACCCGCACGACCCGCTTGCCGGACAGGTAGAACGGCTGCGGCCCGTCGGCCGCGGACGCGGCGGCGGACGCGGCCATCAGGACGGACGCGAACGCGGCGGCGAGCCAGGCGGTGCGGGTCACGGCGTCCTCCCCTCGGCCAGGGCGACCAGCAGGTCGTCCCCCGGAATCCCTTCCCAGACCTTCACGATCACGCCGTTCTCCACCAGGAACGCGCGCGGCAGCCGGCGATAGAGTGGCTTGAGCATCGACTGCGGCGCATCGCGGACCTCGAACGCCGGGCCGGCCGTCCACTGGAACTCGTTGGCCAGCGCGTCGTCCGGCCGGGCCAGGGCGAAGACGGCGTCGGGGCGGGCCAGCGCCAGCTTCTCGTTGACGCGCGCGATCTCGCCGCGGGTCTGCTCGTCAGCGCGGTCGAGCAGCAGCACCAGCCGCGTGCCGTCCTGCAACTCGGGGACGATCTCGTCGATCCGCAGCGAGGCCGCGGTGATCCCGGGCTTCAGCCGCGTCGCGAGGTTGTCCAGCGGCAGCGACGGCGCGGCCAGCGCGAAGGCGCCGAAGACCAGCCCGGCGAGCGCCGCCAGCGCGGGGCGGAGCCGGCCCGCGGCGCGGCGCGGCCGCGCCGCGAAGGCCAGCAGTGCGAGTCCCATCAGGACCGCGTCGCGCGCCAGCGCCTGTCCCGGCGAGGAGGCGATCAGGTTGCCGAAGCAGCCGCAGGAGGAAGCTTCCTGCGACGGGTAGACGTAGCTCCAGGCCGAGAGCGCGAGGAAGAACAGCATCAGCAGGGCGGCCGGGACCAGCACCGCGGGGCGCCGCAGGTTCAGCACGAGGCAGGCCCCCAGCGCCGCCTCGAAGGCGATCACGGCGATACCGCCCCAGAAGGCGAGCGCGGACGGCAGCAGACCGCGCTCGACGATCAGCAGGGCGAACCCCTCGGGGTCGAGCGCTTTGGCCCAGGCCGAGAAGATCAGCACGAGGCCGAGCAGGACGCCGCTGACCGTCCCCAGGGCCGTCGCCGCGCGCGAGCGCGTGTCGTCCGTCACGAGTGCCTCCGACAGGTGGGCCGACAGGGTACGGCCCGGGCCCGGGCCCCGGCAAACGGCGCCCCCGTGGCGCCGGGGCCGCCGCTGCCGTTCACGCCGGACGAGGGGCGCGGTCGAGCATCCGGTAGGAGGTCGCCTCCCCGACGTGCGTCCGGGCGATCTCCGCGCAGCCGGCGAGGTCGGCGATCGTGCGCGCCACCCGCAGCACCCGGTCGTGGGCCCGCGCCGAGAGCCCCATCCGCTCCATCGCCTCCTCCAGCGCGGCGCGCGCCTCCCTTCCCGCGCCGATCGAGCGTTCGAGGGCCCGGCTGCGCAGGTGGGCGTTCCAGGCCGCGCCGGTCTCGCCGGCGCGGGCCAGCTGCGCGGCGCGCGCCGCCTCGATCCGCTCGCGGACCGGGGCCGAGGGCTCGCCCGGCGTCGCGCGCGCCAGCTCCGACGGGCGCACCGGCGGGACCGCGACGTGCAGGTCGATCCGGTCATAGAGCGGGCCCGAGATCCGCGCCCGGTAGCGCTCGACCGCCGTCTCGCCGCAGCGGCAGCCCTTGCCGCCGGTCTCGTACCAGCCGCAGGGACAGGGGTTCATCGCGGCCGCCAGCAGGAAGCGGGCCGGGAACTGCGCGCTGCCGCGGGCGCGCACGACCGCCACGCGGCCGTCCTCCAGCGGCTGCCGCAGCGCCTCGAGCGCGGCCCGCGGGAACTCCGGCAGCTCGTCGAGGAACAGCACGCCGTGCGTCGCCAGCGAGACCTCGCCCGGCCGCGGCGGCGAGCCGCCGCCGACCAGCCCGGCGACCGAGACCGAGTGGTGGGGCGCGCGGAACGGCCGGCGCTCGAGCAGCCCCGCGCCGGGCGGGACGAGGCCGGCCGCAGAGTGGATCCGCGTGACCTCCAGCGCCTCCTCGTGCGAGAGCGGCGGCAGCACGGTCGGCAGCCGGCGCGCGAGCATCGTCTTGCCCGCCCCCGGCGGTCCGACCAGCAGGATGTTGTGGCCCCCCGCGGCCGCGATCTCGAGCGCGCGACGCGCAAGGTGCTGACCCTTGACCTCGGACAGGTCGGCGTCGTCGCCGGCCGGCGGGCGGGCGCGCGGAGGCCAGGGGGCCAGCGCGCCGCGCTCCCCGCGCGCCGCGCGCACCGCGTCGCCCAGCGTCCGGACCGCCAGGACCTCGATCCCCGCGATTTCCGCGGCCTCGCGCGCGGCTTCGGGCGGGACCAGGATCCCGGCCAGGCCGCGGCGCTGGCCCGCGAAGGCCGCCGAGAGCGTGCCGCGCGCCGGCCGCAGCCGTCCGTCGAGCCCGATCTCGGCGTAGGACAGCAGGCCGCTCAGCGGGCCGGCCAGCGCCGGCTGCGCCAGCGCCGCGACCGCCAGCGCCATCGGCAGGTCGAGTCCGGCGCCGCTCTTGCGGAAGCCGGCCGGCGCGAGGTTGAGGATCACGGGGTGCTCGCCGGACTCGCGCGGCCAGAGCCCGGCCGACTGGAGCGCGACCTTCAGCCGCTCGCGGGCCTCGCGCACGTCGGCCTCGGCCTGGCCGACGATCGCCGAGCGCGGCACGCCCAGCGCGTGCGCCGCCTGGACCTCGACCAGCACGGCGTCGATCCCGTGGAGCGCGGCGCCGAAGGCGCGCGCGACGAACGGCTCGTGGCTCATGCGGCGAGCGTAGGCCCGCCGCGCGCGCGGCGGGCGCCGCCGGCCGCGCGACCGTCCCGGGCGCGGGATCCCGCGGCCGGGACGGCCAGCGCCGGTGCCTACGCCAGCGCGTCGATGATCGCGTTGAAGGTCGGGCTGGGGCGCATCGCCCGCGCGGCCTTGGCGTCGTCGGGCAGGTAGTAGCCGCCCAGGTCGACCGGCTGCCCCTGCGCCGCCAGCAACTCGGCCGCGATCTTGGCCTCGTTCTCCGCCAGCGCCGCGGCGACCTTGGCGAAGCGGGCCTTCAGCCCCGGGTCCCGGTCCTGCGCGGCCAGGGCCTGGGCCCAGTAGAGCGCCAGGTAGAACGAGCTGCCACGGTTGTCGATCTCGTTCACCTTGCGCGACGGCAGCCGGCCGTGCTCGAGGTAGGTCGCGATCGCCTGCTCGAGCGTCTCCGCCAGCAGCTTGGCGGTCGGGTTGCCGGTCCGCTCGGCGACCAGTTCGAGCGACGGGACGAGCGCGCAGTACTCGCCCAGCGAGTCCCAGCGCAGGTGCCCCTCCTTGACGAACTGCTGGACGTGCTTGGGGGCCGAGCCGCCGGCGCCGGTCTCGAACAACCCGCCGCCGTTCATCAGCCGCACGATCGAGAGCATCCGGGCGCTGGTCCCCAGCTCGAGGATCGGGAACAGGTCGGTGAGGTAGTCGCGGAGCACGTTGCCGGTGACCGAGATCGTGTCCTGTCCCCGCCGGATCCGCTCGAGCGAGAACTTCATCGCGTCGACCGGCGTCATGATCCGGATGTCGAGCCCGGCCGTGTCGTGCTGCGGCAGGTACTGCTTCACCTTGCGGATGATCTGGGCGTCGTGCGCGCGGCGCTCGTCGAGCCAGAAGATCGCCGGCGCGCCCGTCGCCCGGGCCCGCGAGACGGCCAGCGCGACCCAGTTCTGGATCGGGGCGTCCTTGGTCTGGCACATCCGGAAGATGTCGCCGGTCTCGACCTTCTGCTCGAGCAGCGTCTTCCCGGCCGCGTCGACCACGCGGATCGCCCCCTCGGCCGGGGCCACGAAGGTCTTGTCGTGCGAGCCGTACTCCTCGGCCTTCTGGGCCATCAGGCCGACGTTCGAGACGCTCCCCATCGTCGCCGGGTCGAACTGGCCGTGGGCCTTGGCGTCCTCGAGGATCGCGGCGTACATCGTGGCGTAGCAGCGGTCCGGGACCATCGCGATGCAGTCCTGCAGCTCGTCGTTGCGGTTCCAGAGCCTGCCGCCGTCGCGGATCACGTTGGGCATCGAGGCGTCGACGATCACGTCGTTCGGCACGTGCAGGTTGGTGATCCCCTTGCGCGAGTCGACCATCGAGAGCGCGGGGCGGGTGGCGTAGACGGCCTCGATGTCGGCCTCGATCTCCGCCTTCTTGTCCGCCGGCAGCCGCTCCAGCTTGGCCAGCACGTCGGCCAGGCCGTTGTTGACGTTGGCGCCGGCCTGCTTGAGCGCCTCGGCGTGCTTCTCGAGCGCGTCCTTGTAGAAGACTGAGACGCAGTGGCCGAACATGATGGGGTCGGAGATCTTCATCATGGTCGCCTTGAGGTGCAGCGAGAGCAGCACCCCGTCGCGCTTCGCCTCCTCGATCTGCTCGGCGTAGAACGCGCGCAGGGCGCGGACGTTCATCACCGAGGCGTCGATCACCTCGCCCTGCTGCAGCGCCAGCTTCTCCTTGAGCACCGTGGCCCGGCCGTCGGCGCCGGCGAACTCGATCCGGACCTCGGTCGCCGCGTCGAGCGTGGTCGAACGCTCGGTCTCGTAGAAGTCCCCGTGCGCCATGTGGGCGACCCGCGAGCGCGAGCCCGAGGCGGGCCAGGGCTTCATCATCCGGTGCGGGTTCTTCTGGGCGAACTTCTTGACCGCGGCGGCCGAGCGCCGGTCGGAGTTCCCCTCGCGCAGCACCGGGTTCACCGCCGAGCCGAGGCACTTCGCGAAGCGCTGCTGGAGCGCCCGCTCGGCCTCGTCCTTCGGCTCCTCGGGGTAGTCCGGGATGTCGTAGCCCCTGGCCTGCAGCTCCTTGATCGCGGCCACGAGCTGGGGGACCGAGGCGCTGACGTTGGGGAGCTTGATGATGTTGGCGTCGGGGCTCTTCGTCAGTGCGCCCAGCTCCGCGAGGTGGTCCGCGACCTTTTGATCGGCGGTCAGTTTCTCGGGGAAGTTGGCGATGATCCGGCCGGCCAGCGAGATGTCGCTCAGCTCGAACTCGACGCCCGTCCCCCGCGTGAACGCCTGAACGATCGGGAGGAGTGCGTAAGTCGCCAGGGCCGGGGCTTCGTCGATCTTGGTCCAGATGATCTTCGCGGTCTTCATGGGTCTTCCTCGCGGGATGGTCCGGCGGTTGAGAAAGGCGCCGCAGTCTAGCGCGAGCAGCGGTTCGGCGGGAGAGTCGCGGCGCGCCGGGCGAGCCCCGAGCGCCGGGCGCCCCGCGGGGCGCGGCATCGTAGAATCCGGGCGGTGACCGGAGAGGGGGGCCTCGATGTCGGAGCCGCCGTCGCCCTGGGCTCACCTCCTGGGGCTGTTCATGCTGATCGGCATCACGCGCTACGTGGCTCACCTCTGGCGCCTTGTCCAGGGCGAGCCGGAATCGAAGGAGATGGACCGGCTGCGCCCGATCTCCTCGGCCGCGGGGGCGCTGCCCCCGGACGACCCCGTGGCCTCCGACGACCCCGCCCAGCGCGCGGCGCGGCTCGAGGCCGCGCTCGCCGTGCTGAACGAGGAGTACGCGGCGATCCAGACGCTCGACGAGTTCCTCGAGCGGCCGCCCGTCCAGTCGATCGTCGAGTGGATGAGCTCGCCGGCGTTCGGTGCCGAGGACCTGTTCGGGATCTACTCCGGCCAGAACCTGCTGCTGGCCTGCGTCGCGACCCGCGCGCTGGCGCTGCGGGCCGACGGTGCGACCGTGGCCGACCAGGTGCGGTCCACGATGAGCCGGTTCCACAGCTGGACCCGGGTCCTGGCGCTGCGCCTGCTCGACACCCACGTCGCGCCGCCCAAGCCGCTGGTCGGGCCGATCCTGGCGTCGATCGACGAGACCTGGAACAACGAGGACGGGCTGTCGCTGCTGACCAGCTTCGCCCGCTCGCGCGCCGCGCGGGGGGAGTGGCTGACCTTCGACGGCACGCTCAACGGCGTCTCGAGCAGCCGGCTCGCGATCATCAAGCCCTACGTCGACCGGATGGGCGAGGTGGCCGAGCCGCTGCGCGTCGAGCTGCAAGGCGTGGGCGCGATGCTGCTGGACGAGGATTTCCTGCGCTCGTTCGGGCGGGTCTGGCCGCGCGAGCGCGAGTTCGGCGTGGCGCCGATCGTCGAGCACGCCGCCCTGGCGGCCGAGGCGGCGACGATCGAGCAGGCGCTCGCGGCGGACCCGCCGCGCTCGGTCCTGCTGGTCGG
The DNA here is from genome assembly GCA_025456425.1 of Acidobacteriota bacterium. GTDB lineage: Bacteria > Acidobacteriota > Polarisedimenticolia > J045 > J045 > JALOKP01. The sequence goes on from JALOKP010000084.1 coordinate 22,052, forward strand.
CCCGCAGGGCGTGGGCAAGACCAGCCTGGCGCGGGTCGTGCTGGAGCGGCTGCAGCAGCGCGGCTGGACCGTCTTCGAGGCCGCGCCCGAGGAGCTCAACGCCGACCAGAAGTGGGTCGGGGCGCTGGAGGGGCGGGTCCAGCAGTTGGTCCGCGAGATCGACCGGAAGAAGCGGGTCGTCTGGCTGGTCCGCGACTTCCCTTCCCTGGCCTGGACCGGGATCTCGATGCACACCCCGACCAGCGCGATCGACATGGTGCTGCCGGTGATCGAGCGCGGCGACATCGTGGTGCTGGGGACCGCCGAGCCGGAGGCGCACGAGCGGATGCTCCTGGCCAAGCCGCGCGTCCGGACCGCGCTCGAGGAGCGGCGGCTGACGCCGCTCGACCGCGAGGCGACGCTGGCGCTGGTCGGCGACTGGCTGGCCAGGGAGCGCGCGCGCGGCGCCGCGCCCGAGGCCAGCGAGGCGGTGCTGCGCGAGGCCTGGAACCTGACGCGGCAGTACGTCGCCGAGGCCGCCCCACCGGGGAACCTCTTCCGGCTGGTCCACGGCGCGCTGCGGCGCCGGCCGCGCGAGGCGCTGGGCGAGGGCGCGCCGCCGCTCGGCGCGAGCGAGCTGATCGCCGCGCTGTCGGCCATGACCGGCCTGCCGGCGACGCTGCTCGACGAGCGCGAGCGGCTCGACCTGGCGGCGCTGCGCGGGCACTTCGAAGAACAGGTCGTCGGCCAGCCCGAGGCGATCGACTGCCTGGTCGAGCGGCTGGCGATGGTCAAGGCCGGCGTGACCGATCCGCGCCGGCCGCTGGGCGTCTTCCTGTTCGTCGGCCCGACCGGGACCGGCAAGACCGAGCTGGCCAAGGCGCTCGCCAGCTTCGTCTTCGGCGACGCGGCGCGGATGATCCGGCTCGACATGAGCGAACTGGCGCACCCCGACGCGATCGGCCGGATCGTCGGCGAGCCGAACGGCCCCCCCGGCCACCAGGCGCTGGTCGACCAGGTCCGGATGCAGCCCTTCTCGCTGCTCCTGCTCGACGAGTTCGAGAAGTCGCACCCGGCGGTCTGGGACCTCTTCCTGCAGGTCTTCGACGACGGCCGGCTGACCGACCGCCGCGGCCGCACCGCCGACTTCCGCCACACGATCATCATCATGACCTCGAACCTGGGGGGGCAGATCCCGGCCGGCTCGACGGTCGGCTTCACCGACGACAGCGGGCGCTTCAGCGCCGCGTCGGTCGAGCGCGCGGTGGCCCGCGCCTTCCGCAAGGAGTTCCTCAACCGGATCGACCGGGTCGTCGTCTTCCGGCCGCTGACCCGCGAGACGATGCGCGAGGTGCTCAAGAAGCAGCTCCGCGAGAGCTTCAACCGCCGCGGCCTGCGCAACCGCCAGTGGGCGGTGGAGTGGGACGACGCGGCGCTCGACTTCCTGCTCGAGCGCGGCTTCACGGTCGACCTGGGGGCGCGGCCGCTGCAGCGCGCGATCGAGCGCTACGTGCTGGCCCCGCTGGCGAAGACGATCGTCGACCACGAGATCCCGCAGGGGGACCAGTTCCTGTTCGTGCACCGCGAGCGGGACGGGCTCTCGGTCGAGTTCGTCGACCCCGACGCGCCGGTGCCGGCGGTCGCGCCCGGACCGGTCGCCGCGGGGGTGGCCGCGGGCGGCGCCGCCCCGGACGGGCACGACCTGGACGCGCTCGCGGCGCGGCTCGCGGCGCTCGAGGCCCGGGTCCGCGGCACCGCCTGGCGCGACGCCCAGCGCGGCGAGCTGGAGCTGACCGGCCTCGACGCCTTCTGGAGCGCACAGGACCGCTTCGCGATCCTCGACCGGATCGAGTACCGCGACCGGATCGGCCACGCGCTGCAGTCGGCCCAGTCGCTGCTCGCGCGGTTGCGCGGCAGCTCGGGTGCGGCCCGCGGGCGCGGTCCGGCGCCGCAGGTCGAGCGGCTGGCACAGCGCCTGCACCTGCTCGAGACGGCCTGCGACGACGTCGAGCAGGAGCGCCCGCACGACGCTTTCCTCTCGATCGAGTCGACCTCCGACGCCGGCCGCCGTCCGCCTCCCGAAGCGCTCGCCTTCTCGCGCCGGCTGGGGGAGATGTACCGGCGCTGGGCCGACCGGCGCGGGATGCGCCTGGCCGAGCTCGACCGCTCCCCCGACGGCGCCGCCGGCTTCCGGCTGGTGCTCTCGATCTCCGGGCTGGGCGCCCACGCCCTGCTGGCCCCGGAGGACGGCTGGCACCTCTTCGAGGTCCCGGCCGGCAAGGGGCACGAGTTCGACCGCTGGCAGACCCGGGTGCGGGTCGTGCCGCAGCCCCCCGAGCCGCCGCACGCCGCGCGGATCGACCTGAACGAGCAGGCGCGCCGCGCGCTGGCGGCCGCTCCCTCGGTCACCGGGACGATCGTGCGCCACTACCGCGAAGAGCCCTCGCCGCTGGTGCGCGACCACGTGCGCGGCTACCGCACGGGGCGGCTGGACCTGGTGGAGGGGGGGGACTTCGACCGGATCGCGGCCGGCGAAGGGGACTGACCCACGGTGGCCGCAAGCCTGTTGTTGTTGAGACGGGGGGTGGGGCCGCGGGGGTGGGGCGGCGACGAAGACTCGGGGTTCAGGCCAGCAGCCAGCGCCAGGTGTCGGGCAGGGGCTCGCGGGTGGGGAAGAGCCGCTGGGCCAGGACCTGGGGCCAGCGCCAGGGCGCGGCGGTCAGGCCGAGCGCCATCGCGGGAGTGGTGCGGTCCGGCCGGCGTTCCGAACGGCCCTTGACGAGGTTCTTCCAGACCGTGGTGAG
>JALOKP010000196.1 GCA_025456425.1 Acidobacteriota bacterium
GTAGGTGATGAAGAGCAGCGCGAGGATGATCCCCGGCGGGGCGAAGATCACCTGGAACCCGAGGCGCTCGTTGAGGAAGGCGCCCAGCGCGTGCTGCGGGCCGTAGAGCGTGACCAGCATCACGCCCGTCACCAGCGTCGGGATCGCCAGCGGCAGATCGATCACCGCGTTGACCAGGCGCTTGAAGGGGAACGAGACGCGCACCAGCGCGTAGGCCGTCAGCGTCCCCATCACCGCGTTGATCAGCGCCATCACCGCGGAGGTCCAGAGCGTCAGCTTGAGGGCGTGCCAGGCGGTCGGCTTGCGCACCGCCTCCCACAGCCCGCCGAGCCCGTCCGAGAGCCCGTCCTGGACGATCACCGCGACCGGCACCAGCAGCATCAGGACGAGGTAGCCGACCGCCAGGGCGCGCAGGCCCAGCCGCGTGGCGTTCCCGCCGCTCGAGCCGGTGAACACGGCCGGGGGCGCTCCCAGGCCCTACTTCTGCAGCTCGCCGATCGCGACGCTGTAGACGCCCTGCTCGCCGAAGATCGCCGGGACGATCGCCCTCCACCCGCCGAAGAACTCGGCCGAGAAGAGGTCCTGCACCGGTGGATACTGCGCAGCGTGGGCCGCGGCGACCCCGGGGTCGACCGAGCGCAGGCCGTGGCGGGCGAAGACCTCCTGGGCCTCCCGGCCGCGCAGGAACGCGATCAGCCCCGCGGTCGCGTCGCGCGTGCCGTGCTTGTCGACCGAGGCGTCGATCAGCGCCACCGGGTTCTCGATCAGGATCGTCGAGCGCGGGATGACCATCTCGTAGTCCAGCCCGCGATCCCGCCCGACGAGGATCTCGTTCTCGTAGGTGATCGCGACGTCGCCGACCCCCTTCTCGAAGTTGGTGATGCTCTCGCGCGCCCCCTTGTCCATCACGGTGACGTTGCGGAGCACGCGGCGCAGGAACTCGTTGGCGGCCGCCTCGTCCCCGGCCGGCACCCCCTCGACGAACCCGCGGCGGGCCGCGCCGAGCAGGGCCAGCACGTTCCACATCGCGCCGCCGCTGGTGCGCGGGTTGGGGGTCAGGACCTGCAGCCCGGGCTTCGCCAGGTCGGCCCAGTCCCGAACCCCCTTGGGGTTCCCCTTGCGGACCGCGAAGGCGACGATCGAGGTGCTGACCATCCCCCTGGTCGAGTTGTCCTTCCAGTCGTGGGTGATCAGCCCGGCCTCGACGATCCGGTCGACGTCGGCCTCCAGCGACAGCGCGACCAGGTCGGCCTCGAACCCCTCGCAGATCGCGCGCGACTGCGCGCCCGAGCCCAGGTACGACTCCTCGAAGGTCAGGTCCTGCCCGGCCTGCTCCCGCCACGCCTTGCGGAACAGCGGCAGGATCTCGCCGTAGGCCTCGCGCGGCGTGGTGTAGGCGCCCAGCGTGATCCGCGCGGGGGGCTTCGTTGCCGCCGCGCCGCCGCCGGCCGCCGGGCCGGCATCCCCCCCGCCCCCGCCGCACGACACACCGAGCACGGCCAGGGCCGCGAGCGGAACGAGGATCGAGGGGAAGCCAGGGAACCGGGAGCGTCGAACGGGCCGCGTCGTCATGGGATCACACCTCATCGTGGGCCGGGTGGGGGGCCGGGCTCACGACCGCGGAGCGGACGATGAGCACCGGGGTATGTCCGTGCTCGCGCAGGACCTCGCGCGCGCGCGCCGAAAGCGCGACTTCGGCGTCGTCCTTGGTCAGGGGCGCGCCCAGCACGAGCAGGTCGTAGGGGGTCGACGCCAGCTCGGTGCGGATCTCGTCCCCCAGATCGCCGCGCCGGATCAACTGCCGCGAGGGGACGCCCAGCAGCGAGCAGGTGCGCTGGCCGCCGTTCAGGAAGCGCTCGGCCTGCGTCTTCGAGCTCGCAGCCTCGTCTCCCTTCCCGACCACCGAGAGCAGCGTGGCCTCGGCGCCGAGGTGTCGCAGCAGCCGCGCGACGAACAGGATGTCCTGCTTGCCGGGCTCGCTGACGCCGACGCAGACCAGCGCGCGGGTGATCGCGGGACGGGCGTCGCGCACCAGCATCACGTGGTGGTCGCCGGCGTTGAGCAGCTGGCGCATCAGGTCGCCGAAGCCGTCCGCGGGCAGCCCCAGCACGACCAGGTCGAACAGGTCGCGCTCGGCCTCGCGGGCGACCGCCGCGCCCGGCGAGTCGGGGCTCATCCGCACGTCGAGCGCCGCGACCCCCTGGCCCAGCGCCTCGCGCACGCGCTGGAGCGCGGCGGCGGTCTCGGGGTTGTCGCGCCCGCAGCCGATCACGGTGGCGCGGGCGTGCGCCTGGCGCGCGATGTAGCTCCCCATCCCCAGCGCCGCGTGTGCGGCAGGCGAGCCGTCGGTGACCATCAGGAACGAAAGCCCGGGGTGGGTCAGCGCGTGAATCCGGCGCACCGCGACCCAGGTCCGGTCGCCGGCCTCCAGCGGCAGGCTGCGGGCCTGCTCCTGCGAGCGGATCGCCTCGACCAGCATCGACTCGCTGCCGAACGGCACCGGCGGCGCGATCGGCCGCACCCCTTCCAGCGCCGGGAGCTTGAGCCGCAGCCGCTGCTGGTCGCCGGCGAAGACGACCTCCTCGACCTCGCCCGCCCCCAGCGAGGCCGCCGGCGCCTCGTCGTTCCAGGGCGCGAGCGCGACGTCCTCCGGGCGGAACAGGACCTGCACCCGACGCGCCGCGACGTCGGGCGGGGTCTCGGTCCCCAGCGGGAACGACAGCGGCCCGACCCGGACCTCGCGTTCCGTGCACTCGCCAAGCAGCAGGTTGGCGGTCCCGAGAAAAGTCGCGACGAATTCGGTCTGCGGCCGCAGGTAGAGCTCGTCGGGCGGGCCGATCTCGAGCAGCCGGCCGTGGTTCATCACGCCCATCCGGTCGGCCAGGCCGAACGCCTCCTCCTGGTCGTGGGTCACGAAGATCGTCGTGATCCCCAGGTCCTTGTGGATCCGCTTCACGACCCGCCGCAGCTCGCCGCCGCCCGCCGAGCCCGGACAGCCCGACCAGCTCGAGCAGCGCGTCGACGCGGCGCTTGCGCTCGGCGGCCGCGACCTTCTTGATCTTCAGCCCGAACTCGACGTTCTCGGCCGCGGTCATGTGGCGGAACAGCGCGTAGTGCTGGAAGACGAACCCGACGTGCCGGGCCTGCGGAGCCAGCGCGCTGACGTCCCGTCCCTGCAGCAGGATCCGGCCCGCGTCGACGCCCGTCAGGCCGGCGATCATCCGCAGGATCGTGCTCTTGCCGGAGCCCGACGGCCCGAGCAGCACGAAGAACTCGCCGTCCGCGATCTCGAGCGAGACGTGGTTGACGACGGGGACGCCTTCGAAGCGCTTCGTCAACTGGTCGAGAACGATCGACATCGCGACGGTCTCCGGCCGGTTCCGTGTCGGTCACAAAGCGGTGACGGAGCCGCCCCGGCCCCGCCGGCTGCCCACCCGGGCGTATCCCCGGTGGCCGGTCCGCCGCGGCCGTCTGGCTCGGCCTGGCTGCCCCGTGCCCGCGGCCGCCTTCGCGGCGCCCTCGCACGCGGCGAGCCCGAGCCGGGGGACCGTCCACGGGAACGCTACGGTCCCGGCGGTTCCGGCGAGGGTGACGATGCGGGGATAAGCGGCCGCCGCGCCCTGACGAGGAATGGCTCTCATTCGGTTCCGTTCGATCCCTCTTGCGTGCGCCCCTCCGGGGGTCGATCCTGCTGTTGCTGCGGCCGGCGCTTTTCGGGGGACGGCCGCGGGGGGGACAGCATGTCGCGAGCGGGGTCATGCGCCCTCGCCGTCGCGGCGGCGTCGCTTGCGACGCCCGTCGTCCAAGGGGCTCTCATCTCGCTTCCCGGAGACCTCGAGGCCGGCCCGGCGGTCGATCTCGTCGTGCCGGTGCGCCTCGATCCGGCCGACGGCGTCTCGGCGCTGGAACTGGCCTTCGGCTTCGATCCCTCGGTGCTCGAATCGCGGGCGGCATGGACCGCGCCGCTCGCCTCCGGCATGACCCTCGTTGCCGACCTCGCGACGCCGGGCCGCGTCGCCCTCTCGCTCTCCTCCGCCACGCCGCTGTCGGGCGCGGGCGAGATCGCGTGGGTCGCGTTCCGAGTGGTCGGGAACGCGGGCCACGCAACGGTGCTGGCCTGGGAGAGCGCACTCCTCGACGACGGCGCGATCCCGGCCGACACCGCCGACGGGGCGCTCTCCGTGATCGACGCCGACATCGTGCTGAGCGTGCCGGACGGGACCTGTGTCGAGACGGAAGAGGACTTCCGCGTGCCAGTCGTCGCGACCCCCGCGGATGGTCTGCTCGGCCTCGACTTCACCGTGCGCTACGACCCGGGGCAGCTCGTGGCGGTCGATGTGCTCAAGGAACCGCTGGCGGAGGCGTTCGAGTTGTTCTCCAACCTGGCGGTTCCGGGCGAGCTGCGGATCGCGCTGTTCGGCTCCGCCCCGCTCGCGGGGAGCGGGCCCCTGGTCTCGATCGGTTTCGAGTCCCTCGCCGGCCCGGCCCGCAGCGCGCCGCTCTTCCTCGAGCGGATCGACGCCAACGAGGGGGCGATCGCTGCGACGCGCGACGACGGCCGCGTCGCGGTCGCGTCCGACGCCGACGACGACGAATTCCCGGCCTGCGCCGACTGCGACGACGGCAACGGAGCGATCCACCCCGGCGCGCCCGAGTCCTGCAACAGCCTGGATGACGACTGCGACGGCCTGGCCGACAACGTGGCGGTGCCGGCCGGCTTCGTCGCGCTCGCGGTCGACGCCGCGCCCGGCGAGGCGCGACTGGCCTGGGACAGCGCACCGGGCGCGACCGGCTACGACGCGGTTCGCGGGCTGCTGTCGATTCTCGCCGCGACCGCCGGCAGCTTCGCCGACGCGACCGAGAGCTGCCTGGCCGACGACCTGGCAGCGACGAGCCTGGAGGACGACGCGTTGCCTGTCGAAGGGGACGCCTTCTGGTACCTGGTCCGGGCGGTCGACTGCGGCGGGCCGGGGACTTACGACTCGGCCAGCCCGGGCCGGGTGGCCGGGCTGCGCCATCCCGGGATCGCGCTTTCGAGCGAGCGGTGCCCCTGAGCGAGCGATCGAACAACCGCGAACATCCGCCTCGCCTTGCTCGCGCCCGGCGTCGGCGTACTTATTACGGATACGGGGAAAGGGCGGCGGGCCGCCACGCACCGGGTTAAGGTGAACGAAGACTGCATGCGGCCGCCTGGACGAATTTTCGCCGTGATCGCGCTGCTCTTCGCGGCGTCGATCGGCCTGTCCGCGGCGGCCACCGCGCGCCTGCCCGTCTCGCGCGGCGCGACCGCGACCGACGTCGTGATCCCGATCCGCCTCGAATCGGCCGACGGCGTCTCGGCGATCGACTTCAGCTTCGACTACGACGCGACGGTGGCGCGCGCGACCGGCGTCTTCCGTACGACCTACAGCCAGTCCTACACGCTCTCCTCCAACCTGGCGACGCCGGGGCGCGTCAGCCTGTCGCTCTCGGCGGGCCTGCCGCTGGTCGGCTCGGGCGAGGTGGCTTGGATCGTCTTCCGGCTGCAGGCCGCGGCGGGACAGAGCGCGCTCGCCTGGTTCTCGTGCTCGCTCAACGGCGGCACGCTGCCCTGCACGACGCAGAACGGCACGCTGACGATCGCCACCGCGGACTCGATCGTGCGGGTTCCCGACGACGCTGGCAGCGGCCCGGCGACGACGCTGACCGTCCCGATCTCCGCGACGAACGTCAACGGCGTCGAGTCGGCCGACCTTTGGCTCACCTACAACGCGGCGGTTCTCACGGCGACCAACGTCGAGAAGACGCCGCTGACGCAGGACATGACGATGAACTTCAACCCCTTGCCGGGCGAGGTCCGGATCTCGCTCTTCACGACCGGCGCGCCGCTCAGCGGGAGCGGCGACCTGGCCACCGTGACCTTCACCGTCACCGGCCCGCTGGGCGACGCCACGCCGCTCAACCTGACGCGTGGCCAGCTCAACGAGGGGTCGCCGTCGACGCTGCTCGACGACGGGCTGTTCCGGGTCTGCGACGCGGCCGACGGCGACGGCGACGGTCTCTCGGCCTGCGCCGGCGACTGCAACAACGCCAACCCGCAGATCCGCCCCGGCCTGGCCGAGATCTGCGACGCGCTCGACAACGATTGCGACGGCTTCACCGACAACGCGCCGCTGCCGGGCAACAGCGCCGCGCTGACCGGGACGCGCGTCGGCGTCGCGGCGCGCCTGGCGTGGCCCGCGTTCGCGCGCGCCACCGGCTACGACGCGCTGCGCGGCAGCCTCTCGACGCTGCGGGCGACCGGCAGCTTCGCCAGCGCGACCCTGGCCTGTCTGGCCGACGACGCCCCGGCGACGACGCTCGACGACGCGCCCCTGCCGGCGGCGGCCGACGGCTTCTGGTACCTCGTGCGCGGCGTCAACTGCGGCGGGGCCGGCAGCTGGGACGACGCAGCGGGCAGCGGCCAGGCCGGGCCGCGCGGCCCCGGGATCGCGGCCTCCCCGAACGCCTGCCCGTAGGGGCCGGCCGGGGCCCCGCTTAGACTTGGAGAAGCCAAGTCGCATGCCAGCGCCGACCAAGGCGCTGGCCGCGGGGCGTGCCGGCCCGCCGGCGCTCGCTTCGCGGTGCTAGCATCGCGTTCCCGAGAGGGTCGCGATGGCGCCGTCCCCCGCGCGCTTCTTCCGCTTCGATGAGCACGGCACCGGCTACCGCCAGGAGATCACCGGCGGCGTGACGACCTTCGTCACGATGGCCTACATCATCGTCGTCAACCCGGCGATCCTTGCCAACGCCGGGATCCCGACCGGCCCCTCCACGCTGGCTACGATCCTGACCGCCGCGCTGGGCACGATCCTGATGGGGCTCGCCGCCAACCGCCCGATCGCCGTCGCCCCGTACATGGGCGAGAACGCCTTCATCGCCTTCGGCATGGCGACACTGGGGATCGGCTGGCAGCTCCGGATCGGCGCGGTCTTCGTCAGCGGGGCGCTCTTCCTGCTCATTGCGCTGTCCGGGCTCTTCCGCTGGCTGGCCGACTCGATCAGCCCCTCGATGAAGCGCGCCTTCGCGGTCGGGATCGGGCTCTTCCTCAGCTTCATCGGGCTGGTCGAGACCGGGATCGTGCGGGCCGGGAAGGCGGTCCCGGTCGAGATCGGCGACCTGTCGTCGGGGCCGGTGCTGCTTTCTCTGGCCGGACTCGTGATCATCGCGGTGCTGATGGCGCGCCGGGTGCGCGGCTCGATCCTGGTCGGGATCGCGGTCGTCGCCGCGGCGGGGATGCTGCTCGGCTACGCC